>JBDZVC010000525.1:0-2711 GCA_040255475.1 Phyllobacteriaceae bacterium
AAATCACCTAGCCGTGCCGGACATTGCGGCGGGAATGGTCAAATTAAGGTTAATGGCGGGCTTACAATCGTGATTAATTAAAAGTTTAAAGGACGGGAGAGTAGGGGAGCGACTTGAGGAACCGGAGATCCGGGCGCAACTATCTCACGCCCTATTCCCCTACTACCCTATCGCCCTCGCAAGCGCCCACTGCATCAGCGGCGAATCCGGAAAGGCCAGCAGGCCGCCCAGGCCGAGCGCGATGCCGTAGGGAATACCCTTCCGGTCATCGGCGAACTGCCGGAGGAACAGGTTCCGGCCGAAGAAGGTGTGAAATGTCGAGCTTCGATAGGTCAGGATCAGGACGGTAAGCACTCCGCCGAAGACCGAAGCGAAGACCAGATATTCCACGAGCGGGATGCCGAGTCCCATCCAGACGGATGTCGCGGCGAGAAGCTTGGCATCGCCGCCGCCCATGCCGCCTATGGCGAAAAGAGCAAAGGTAACGGCGAGCACGGCGGCGCCGGCCGCCAGGTGAAGGCCGTATGCGCTCCATTCCATGCCGGTCAACGGCGCAACGATCGCGAACGTCGCCACAAGGACGATGGAGACGCGATTGGCGATCGTCATCGACAGCATGTCGGAGACGGCCGCGAAGACCATGCAGAAAGGAAAGACGACAAAGATCGCCGCTTCAAGCATTTGCACCATCCTGCCCAGCGACCAACCCGGTCGAGGATATTCAACGGGCACAGCCTAACGCGCGCGGCTTAAGCATTCCTGAAACAGGCCGCTTGCCATGAATGCGACCGACGCACGGATATAGAACGGTGCTCAAAAAATGAAGGCCGCCCCCCAAGGGAGACGGCCGACATAAGACGTTGAAGACTGGGATTACAAACTTATTTGACAGCCCCAGCGTTCGTCGCGGTGTCCAGCGAGGTAGCGATGTTGCTAAACATGGTATTCAGCGAATTACCGAGGGCGCCGGCGCCGACGATGATCGCAAGAGCGATGAGGGCAGCGATCAGACCGTACTCGATGGCGGTCGCGCCGGATTCGTCCTTGGCGAAACGTGCAAGAATCTTGGACATGCGAGAGCTCCTTACTCCACGTGTTTACAGCACTTCCGTCAACGATTCTTCGTCGTGTTGATCGGATAGCCGCACTCTACTTTCGAGCCCTTGCGAACGGCTTAACAAACAGCCTTACCGAAATCTTTCTGCCTCGCGCTTCTGTCCGTGGTTAATCACCGGCTAAAACGAATACATAAAATTGTATCTATTCTTCTATGCAGCGGCCACGGAAACCTGCCTATATAAATAAGAGTAGACGACCCGCCGTTTAACCGATGGTTCACCAATATCGTTCATTTTCATCCGGGACTTCCAGAACGCCGGAGTGGGGCACATGACGCGGGTCAAGGGGCATTCGATCGCCAAAATCGTCGGCATGGCCCTGATGGCCGCCGGCGGGGTGCTGTTTTCAGCGGCCGCTTTCGCCGACACCGGCATCGGCGTTACCATGAATGAAGCCAAGATCGTCAAGCTGGCGCGTCCCGCCGACACGATCATCATCGGCAACCCGGCCATCGCCGACGCTTCCGTCCAGGACTCCAGGACCATCGTGCTGACCGGCAAGGGGTTCGGCACGACCAATCTGGTGATCCTCGACACCAGCGGCAGCCCGATCATCGACGAGCAGGTGACGGTTTCGCGCGACGACACCAATTCCGTGCGCGTCTACCGGCGATCGGACATCCAGACGCTATCCTGCACGCCCTATTGCGAAAGTGCCTACAAGGGCACCGCCGAGAAGACCTCGGAACATGAAATGAACACTTCGCAATAAGCCGGACAATAAGCCGGACCTCCAATCACGGGCCACGGCACAGTTAGCGCGCGGTAAATTCGCGCGCTTTTATTTTAACTGCGTTCAAAACGGGAACTCAATCGCTCTTCGCTATCCTGCGACAGGTCAGGGACCCATTCATCGTCAGCCAGGCGACAGGAAACGCGAAATGAGCGACAGGAATGCAAGCCGTCCGCACGGCCCGGAAAAGCCGATGCGTCCTTCGCTGCTCGCGCGTTTCATCGGCAACCGCAAGGGTGCGACCGCGATGGAATTCACCATGCTGGCCATTCCCTTCGCCCTGCTCGTCTTCGCCATCCTGGAAAGCTGTATCTCGTTTGCGGCCCAGCAATTGTTGGCGAACGCGACCGACGAGATCGCCAGGCAGGTCCGAACCGGGCAACTGACGACCGCCAATCTCGACGAGGCGACGCTGCGTGACTTGCTCTGTAACAAGCTGTCAATCCTGGTCGGGTCGAGCTGCGGCAGCTACATCTATTTCGACCTCGAGCATTACGACAGCTTTGCCGCCGCCGCCGCCGTCCAGACCACCGTGAGCAACGGCGCTCTCGTTACGACGAATTTCAATGTCCTTCCGGGCGGGCCGCTCACCATCAACATGCTGCGCGTCTACTATGAATGGCCGGTCATGACCGATTTGATGACGAAGCTTATGTCGAATCTGAACAATGGCCGGACGCTGCTCTTCGCGACCGCGACCTGGCAGAACGAGCCATTCTGACGGACTTCGAGGAACTGGGGCGGGAAATGTCGAACTTCAACGGAATCTGCGCTTTCATGCGGTCGTTCGGTGCCACGGCCAAAAGGCTGGCGTGCAGCCGGCAGGGCGTGGCGGCGGTCGAATTCGCCTTCGTCGCGCC
>JBDZVC010000083.1:0-14703 GCA_040255475.1 Phyllobacteriaceae bacterium
GTGGATCGGCATGCAGCTTCTGATGCGGCGCCCGGAGATCGAGGGCTTCATCTCGGTCGCGCCGCAGCCGAATACCTATGACTTCTCCTTCCTCGCGCCGTGCCCCTCTTCCGGCCTCATCATCCATGGCGACGCCGACAAGGTGGCGCCGACGAAGGATGTCCAGGGTCTCGTGGACAAGTTGCACGCGCAAAAGGGCATCACGATCACCCAGAAGACGCTGCCCGGGGCGAATCACTTCTTCACGAACCACACGGAACTGCTGATCGAGGAGTGCAGCGATTACCTCGACCGGCGTCTTGCCGGGGAGCTTGCGGAACCGAGGCCCAAGCGTATCCGCTGAGGCCGGGCTATCGTGGCGGTGTGTCAGAGCCCGAGCCATGTACCAGTTGCGGAGGCGAGAAAAGACGTGATGCACACGCTGATGCGCGCGCATCCGCTCGGCCTCCCGGCCTCGAATGGGGCGGATGGCCAGACGGCCAACCCGATTCCATTCCTGCTCGACGCCAATCACAGCGCCTATGGCAGGCTGAGGGGCCATCTCTCGGAGCCAAATGAAAGGGGGACCAGAATCGCCCCGCCGCCGACCGCGAAGGCGTGGTCCGGGGGTTGGGCAAAGAGAGAGACGATGCGGCATCGCTTGAGATGGCCGAGATCGTCCGCGAATACAGCGAGCGCACCAGCCGCTAGGGACAGCCTGCCCGACGCATAGCAATAGCAATCGCCGTGCATCGTTCGATAAACCTTTAATCGCAAAATTTGTCTTTGCTTGAACCTTGAGTTGTATGTCGCCCATTGTGACGGGTGCGCTCAACGGAGTATCGGCGGATGAATTCGAAACAACTTTCGGCGGGGCTCTTCGCCGCCTGTGCATGCTTCGGGTCCCCGGCTCAGGGGGCGTCGGAAAAACAGGCCTACGTCGAAACCTTCGATGGCGATGCTCCGGCGACGATGCTCAACGGGACAATTGAGGTCGGCCCTTCCAAGAACTGGGCAACCGACATTGCCAACGGAAGGCTGGTATTCACCAATCCCAAAGGCGCCGATGCCGTCCGTTATGTCAGCGTGCCCTGGATCATGTTTCCGAACGAACTTGTCCCCGACCGGACAGACGACATGAACATTTCCGCTGTTGTCACCGCGGAAGGCCAGGATCGATCCGGCGTGGGCGTCATGGCCGGGAACTCTCGGCGCAACGGCGATTACCTGATTTTCAGCGTCGGGGAAAACAACCTCTACCGCGTGCTTCAGAAGGTCGGCGGTAAGGTGACGATCCTCGTGGTCGGAAGCAATCCTGCGATCAAGTCCCGTCAGCCAAATCTCCTGGAACTGCAACGGGTGAAGGACCGGTTCTCGTTCAAGGTAAATGGCCAGACGGTCGTGGAAGTGCCCTATCAGAAACTCGAATCCGCACCCGTCGGCATCGCCGCATTCGGGATCGGCCGCTTCGAATTCGACGAGGTGAAAATCTCGCGCGAAGACGAACCAAAGACCGATGAAGCCACGAAGGAATCCGGCCAGCCCAGCCGGCCGTGATGTGCTTCAAGCCCCGGCCAGCACCCCCCCGGCCGCGGGCTCCCGGCACCCTGTCGTCGTCGGCCATGTGAGCGGCAGGCCTCGTTGCGAGCGGATGGCGAGGAAGGCCCAGGCCTCGGCTTCCGTGAAATCGCCACGCAGTCCGGCATCCTCGGCCAGCGCCACTTCGGCATCGCCGGCTCCGGCCTTCATGTCGGACACGATATGCGGATTCTTGCGGCCGCCGCCGCAAAGTATCCAGAGTTTCGGCCGCTCCGGGAGATGCTCCACCGATTTCAGGATCGCCTCGGCGGTTACGGCGGCAAGCGTGCGCGCGCCGTCGGCAAGCTCCAGGCCGGTGGCCGGATCGAGCGTGAAGTCGTTGCGGTCGAGCGATTTCGGGCCGGATTTGTCGAAAAAGGCATTTTCCAGATAGCGCCGGATGACGGTGCCGACGACATGCCCCTCGCGCGCAATCGCGCCATCCGCGTCGTACGGAACACCGCCACGCGCCGCCACCCACTGGTCGATCAGCGTGTTGCCCGGTCCGGTGTCGAAAGCGACAGGATCGCCCGCCGCCGGCACGAAGGTAATGTTCGAGATACCGCCGATATTGACGAAAACCACGGGGTAACGACCGGCCAGTGCCGGCAGCAGCGAACGCGCGAGCGCTGCGTGATAGGCAGGAACGAGCGGCGCGCCCTGCCCGCCGAGTTTCATGTCGTTGGCGCGCATGTCGTAGATGACTGGGAGCCCGGTACGGCTGGCCAGCATCGACCCGTCGCCGAGTTGCACGGTCAGCCCGATCCGCGGGCGGTGCAGAACCGTCTGCCCGTGGAAGCCGACAAGCTCCGCCTTTTTCCATTCACCGGGCACTGAAGCAAGGAAAGCCGTGACCGCCTCGGCGTGGTGTTCCGTGATCTCCGCCTCGATTTCGGCGAGGTTGCCCGGCCGTTCCTCCCGCCGACGGATCGATTTGGCGATCTCAAGCGCGCCTTCGAGTTTTCGGCGAAACGGCGCGGCATATGGAACGAAGAGTCCCGGCCCTGTTTCCGCGATCGTCTTGCCATCGGAGCGCAGCGCAGCCACGTCGATCCCATCCATCGACGTGCCGCTCATGAGGCCGATTGCCGTTATTGCCTCCATCGCACGGCGATCCTTGTGATTCGAGGTTCCCGGATGCTAAAGCCGCCGCACTTCGTTCGCCATCCTTTGCATCCCGTTACCGGGCGCCTCGAGACACACCGATGACAAAGTTCAAATCCGATTTTCTCTGCACCCTTTCCGAGCGGGGCTTCATCCATCAGATCTCGGACGAGGCGGCGCTCGACCGGCTTTTCGCGACGGAGACGGTGACGGCCTATATCGGCTTCGACGCGACGGCGAAGTGCCTGCATGCCGGCTCGCTCATCCAGATCATGATGCTGCACTGGATGCAGCAGACCGGACACCGGCCGATCGCGCTGATGGGCGGCGGGACGTCGATGATCGGCGATCCGTCCTTCAAGGACGAGGCACGCAAGCTGCTGACGCCGGAGGATATCGAGCGGAACCTTGTCGGCATCCGGAAGAACTTCGCGCCGTACCTTCATTTCGGGGAAGGCCCGCGCGACGCGTTGATGGTCAACAATGCCGACTGGCTGATGGGCATCAACTATGTCGAGTTCCTGCGCGATGTCGGACGGCATTTTTCGGTCAACCGGATGCTTTCCTTCGAGTCGGTGAAGCTCCGGCTCGACCGGGAGCAGTCGCTTTCCTTCCTCGAATTCAATTACATGATCCTGCAGGCTTACGATTTCGTCGAGCTTTACCGGCGCCACGGATGCCGTCTTCAGATGGGCGGCTCCGACCAATGGGGCAACATTGTCAACGGCATCGATCTCGGCCACCGCATCGAGGACGTGCAGCTTTTCGCGCTGACCTCGCCGCTGCTCACTTCCGCCTCGGGTGCGAAGATGGGCAAGACCGCCGCGGGCGCGGTGTGGCTCGATGCGGACATGCTCTCCGTCTACGATTTCTGGCAGTACTGGCGAAACACCGAGGACGCCGACGTCACCCGCTTCCTCAAACTCTACACGACACTGCCGCTCGGCGAGATCGAACGGCTCGGCCGGCTTGCGGGTGCCGAGATCAACGACGCCAAGAAGGTGCTGGCGACCGAGATCACCGCCATGCTCCATGGCCGCGAGGCCGCCGAGAAGGCAGAGGCGACGGCGCGCACCACCTTCGAGGAAGGCGGGCTGTCGCAAAGCCTGCCCACCTTCGAGGTGCCTGCGGCGGCGTTGAAGCACGGCATCGGCATCCTGTCGCTTTTCGTGACGGCCGGCCTTGCGACGTCGAACAGCGAGGCAAGGCGCCATATCCAGGGCGGCGCGGTCCGGCTGAACGACCAGCCGGTAAGCGACGATCGCCGGAGCGTCACCGAGGCGGACTTGACCCAGGAGGGTGTCGTCAAGCTGTCGCTCGGAAAGAAGAAACACGTTCTGGTCCGGCCGGTCTGAAAGGCCTCGAAGAGCATTCACCGGAACTCGAAGATCGAGCGGAAGATGCCGGGCGCGATCGCCGAGATCGGGTTCACCTGCAATGACGGCGACTTGGCGTCGCCCGACAGCCGATAGGTGATGCCGATCAGCCCGCGGTCGCGACCATTGCCCAGTATCCTTCCGAAGATGGGGATCTCGCCGAAGATGCGGTTGAGGCCGTAGGCCGGCATGAACGTGCCGGTCATGTCCATGTTGCCACTCTTGTCGTAGAGCGTGCCCTGGAAGGTGGAGCCGATTTCGGGGCCGCGCACGACGCCTTTCGATAACATGAGATAGCCATCGCCCTTTTCGATCCGGGCATAGCCGCGCTCGAAGCGAACACGTGAGACGTCGATGTCCTGCTGGAGTTCGCCGCGCAGCGAGCGGCCTTTAGCGCTCCCCACTGGCGTGGAACCGACGATCGATTTCAGCCGCGGCTCGTCCACGATCAGGAAATTCGTGGCGTCGATCCGGCCGCTCAACGGACCGCCGCCGGTTCCGGAAAGATCCAGCCTGATCACCCCGCCCTGCATATGATCGTAAAGGTCGAGGAAGCGCAGGATGGCTCCGGCATCGGTGGAATGCATCGCAACCGTCCGGCTGTTACCGTCGTCGCTGTTGGCGATACTGACATTCGCGCCCGACCCGGTCGCGGCGTTTATGGAAAGGTTGCCGACCCGCGAACCCGCGCCGACAAACGAGATGCCGACATCGTGCAGCGTCTCGCCGTTGAAGCCGGAAACGCCGGCCAGCCTCGCGTCCACCTTGACCTTGACAGGCGTGCCGGAGGGCGTCCTCGCCGCGGCGCTGTCGGGGTCGGAAAGCACATTTTTTATGATCGAGCGCGCGTCGAGCTTATCGCCCCTGACGGTGACCTGATAACCGGCGGACGAGCGGTCGATCGCGACGGAGAAATCGTCGCCAGTGTTCAACTTCGCCGACGTGAAGTGCGCCTCGCTCAGCGTATCACCGTTCAGATGGATGTTTCCGCTGGCGCCGAAGGATTTCCCGGTAAGGCGGAAATCGGAAAGCGTCACCGCCTTGCCGTCCGTATCGAGTTCGAACGAAACCGAAGCGGGGATACCCGAACCTTTGCTCCAGCCGACCCAGGGCAATGTCAGCTTTGCGGCAGTAAGGTCGGCCTTGACCGGCTGGCCGCCGTCATCCTCCGGCGTGTCGAGCACGACCGAAACCGGTCCGGAAAGCATATCGTTCAATCCGGGGAGGAGCGCGTCTCGCGCCTTGTCATTCAGTTCGAGCGTAATCTTCCGCGCCTTCGGCGGCCCGCCATCGGCGAGCGGCCGGGTCATCTCTATTTCCGCCGGAATGCCGTTCAGCCTGGCCTTTGCATGGATCACCGCCCGATCCGGTTCAACGACGATGGAGCCGTCGGCGCCGCTGACAGTCTGGCCGTCGACCGGCTCCGCGACCGCAAGGTCGGTATAGTCGAGCGCCACCTTGAAGGCGAGGCTGTCGGCCGGGACGTCCTTCGACAGGGGTATCTCCGCCGTCACATGGCCGGAGACTTCACCGGAAAAGTCATCGGGTTTCATGCCGAGCCGCCGCGTCGCGTTGATAGGGTTGTAGGACGCCAGTTCGGTCACGGCGTCAGCCTTGCCTTCCACGTCGATATCGAGCGCGCCGATCACCGGATCGAGATGCACGTTGCGCAGCGTGAAGGTGCCGTTGCTGGCCGACACCGTGCGGCCGCTCGGCATGTAGACCGTTCCCGAGGAAAGCGAGATATCGACCGAATTCCCCCTGAAATCGACGATGCCGTTGCCGTCGCGCACGGGCGGGATGTCGCCGGTGATGTCAAAGCGGGTTTCCCGCACATCGAAATGGCCCGAAATCTCCTCTTCCGAGAGCGGGATGCCGTTACCCAGCCGGCCGGGCACGACGTGGAACTGAAGGTTGCTGCCCTTCACCTCGCCGGCGAAAACATTGTTCATCACCCATCTGCGCGCGGCCGGCGCCGCCAGCCAGGGCCATAGCTGCTTGACGTGCTGGACCGGCATGGACGGAACGGTGATCGCCAGGAAGATGCCGGGCGCCTCGCCCTCCACGAAGGTCATCGAGCCGGTTCCGAGCAACTCGCCCGGCCCGGTCCTGACGCCGATCTGGCTCGCGATCAACTGCCTCGCCTTTACGTCATAGCGCCCGGCGATGCGCGCATAGAAGGGCAGAGGCGGTTCCGGCGAATCCTCGGGGGCCGAAACGGAACCATCGCTGATGAACTCATAGCGATAGGCCGGTGCGACAGCCTCGGGCCCTTCCTGCGGGAGCGGCCCGACCGCGCCATGGAAATTGAATTCGGAGTGGCCCGAGGCGATGCGCAACCGGCTGAATTCGACCTTGTCCGAGCCTCCGACGAGCGAGGTATCGATATTGCCGCTGACAAGCGCCTTGCCATCCTCGCCGAAGTCCAACGAGGCATTGCTGAACGAGAGGGCCGAGGTCACCTTAGACGGCTGGTCGCCATCGGCTTCCATGCCCTTGATCGCAAGATCGAACGCCCCGACCGATTCGAGCGGAATCCCGTGTTCCGCCGCCGTCCGGCCGGCATCCGCGCCGATCGACTGCGGCCTTTCCGCCTTGACGTTGAGATCGAGCCCCGCGATCCGCCCACCGGCCGCCCGACTGGCGTTGCCTTCCACGGAAAAATCCATGCCGAGCGCATGCGCGCTGGCCGAAACGCCGAGAGCGCCCGACAAAAGGCGCGAGATGCTCGCTTCCTCGATATGGACGCCTTTCGGCATCGGTCCATCGGGTGTCAGGAAATCGACGTTGTGAAACCGGATCTCGTGCATCGACCCGGTCCCGACGGCATCGAAGGCACGGTGGAATTCGCCGAAAAGCGCCTTTAATACAAGGTCCGGCTCGATCAGCCCGCGCGCATCGCGAAGACCCTCGGTCCAATCGCCACCACCCAGATCGGGCATCATGCGCGGCCGGATATGGGCATCCGTGATCGTCACGCTGTCGAGCCTGATATGGCCGGTGAGCAGCGGCAGGATATGAAAGCCGAAACGGACCTGCCCGGCGTCGATGACCGGCTTGCCCACGTCATGGGCGCTCAGGCGCACGTCGGAAACGTTGAGCGCGATCAGGCGGGAACTGTCGAACGCGATGCTGGTCTTTCCGATCGCGGCATCCACGTCGACGCCGACGAGCGAGGTGAGAGCGTTCTCGGCCGCACGCCGAAGCTTTTCATTGCCGAACTGCGAGGCGCCGAAGAGATTGACCGAAACGAAAAACAGCACGGCAAGAACCGCGACGATGCCAAGGCCGATTGCCAGCCGCCCGCAAAGGCGGCGGAGCCGAAGCCTTCGCCTCAGCCAGGCAAAGCGGCTTCCGTGCCGAGGCAATGCCGGCGCGCCGTTCGAAATCAGCGCGCCCAATCTGGAGGTCTCGCCGCGCCCGAAGCGTATCTTTTCGTGTTTCGGTACTTTCGAATGCACCCGCTTTCCCGCCGGAAAGGCCCTGAATGGACGAATCTCGTTCCAGTATTATATGGATCGCCTGCAAACGGTTCGAAAAATCGCCGGCATCGGGCAAAACGATGGTCGGCTTCACAGCTTTTCGAACCGTCCGCCACTCGCAGTAACATTCAAGAAGGGCATTGATATGGCTGAAATCGCTGTCGGCGACCTCGCGCCGGCGTTCGAATTGCCGCAGGACGGCGGCGGTACGCTCAACCTTTCTTCCTACAGGGGCAAGCCGGTCGTCCTCTATTTCTATCCGAAGGACGATACCAGCGGCTGCACCGCAGAGGCGATCGCGTTCTCGGGCCTGAAGCCGCAATTCGAGAAGGCGGGCGCGGTCGTGATCGGCATGTCGCCCGACAGCGTCAAGAGCCATGACAAGTTCAAATCGAAGCACGGACTTTCGGTGGAACTCGCCTCGGACGAAGACAAGAAGGTCCTGGAAGCCTATGGCGTCTGGACCGAAAAGAGCATGTACGGGCGCAAATATATGGGCGTCGAGCGCACCACCTTCCTGATCGGCGCAGACGGCAAGGTCGTTCGCGTCTGGCGCAAGGTAAAGGTGCCCGGCCACGCCGAAGAGGTGCTGGACGCCGTCAAGGCGCTTTGAACCCTTCGGCGCGGCGGTCCTGCCCGACGCGCTAATCGTTTATCTCTGGCTCGATGAGCCTGGCGAGATTGCGCAGCGATTCTTGCCAGCCGAGGTAACATGCCTCGAGCGGGATCACGTCCGGCACCCCGGCCTGCTCGATATTCACCTCGGTGCCGCACGACACCTTCTTTAGCGCGACCGTCACCTGCATCTGGCCGGGAAGGTTGGGATCGTCGAACTTGTCCGTGTAGCGCAGGCGTTCGTTCGGAACGAGTTCGACATATTCGCCGCCGAAGGAATGGCCGTTCCCGGTGGTGAAGTTGCGGAACGACATTCTGAAAGAGCCGCCGACCTTGGGCTCGAAGTGATGGACCGTGCAGGTGAAGCCATTGGGCGGAAGCCACTTGGCAAGCGCATCCGCCTCGATGAACGCGCGATAGACCTTCTCGGGGTTGGTAGCGAGGACACGGTGCAGGCGTACGGTGTTCGGCATGATCATTTATCCTTCTGCAATGGTTGGGCACCCCGAGGACGGACGAGGATAGGTCAACCCGACAAAGCGTCGATGAATTTGCCGAAGAAAATCCGTTGCCTCGGTCTTTGTCATCTACAGGGGAGCGACGCAGTGGCACGGCATCGCCCCGCGCGACGGCCTGCGTCACCCCCATCCTCCAGCACGATTCCCATTGCAAAAACCGCACGGCGTCGTTCTAATTCATGGCCGCTGCGAACAGCGGCAAGGCGTAGGCTCGCATGTTTTATGGGAGGCAGCGCATGGATGTTCATACGGAAAACGAGCAGCTCGTCGAGACGCTTTTCCGCAACGGCACGTTGACCGTCGCCGGTATCGTTCTTTCCTTTTCACTCGGCTTCCTTGCCCAATGGGGCGCCAACCCCCTACCCTGGCGCCTCTGGGATGCACCGCCGGTGCTTGCGCTCGCCGCCGGCATCGTCATCCAGTTCCGCGCCTTATGGATACTCCTGAAGATCGAATCCCTGAAGCGGCACATATTCGAGAAGGCGAACCGGCTATTCTTCGTCGGCGCGGTGACGACAGGAGCCGGCGTCTTCCTCGCCATCTTCATAGACCTGGCGGAGCTCGTTATCCACGGTCCTTCGGCATAGGCGCCACTTGCCGGCATTGCGAAGCCGCGCGATAAGCGCGGCATGGCTTCGCTCACCGCTATCGGCTTCGACGCCGACGACACACTTTGGCAGAACGAGCGATTCTTCCGGCTGACGGAGGAGCGTTTCGCCGATCTGTTGAAGGACCATGCCGACCATGACCACCTGACCGCACGGCTTCTGGAGGCGGAGAAGCGGAACCTTGCCCATTACGGCTTCGGCATAAAGGGCTTCACGCTTTCCATGATCGAGACGGCGGTGGAGGTCACCGACGGCAAGGTGCCGGCGAAGGTAATCGCCGATATCATCGAGGCCGGACGGGCGATGCTGGTGCATCCGGTCGAAACGCTGCCGGAGGCGCGCGCCACGCTGGAGCGGCTCGCCGGCGACTATCGGCGGATCCTGATCACCAAGGGCGATCTGTTCGACCAGGAGCGCAAGCTTGCCGCCTCGGGCCTCGGCGACCTGTTCGACGCAGTCGAGATCGTCAGCGACAAGAGCCCGGCCACATACGAGGCGATCTTCGCGCGCCATGCCGATGGCGCGGGCAGGAGCATGATGGTCGGCAATTCGCTGAAATCCGACGTCGTGCCGGCGATTCGGGCGGGCGCCTGGGGTGTCTATGTCCCACACGAACTGACATGGGTGCTGGAGCATGTGCCCGAACCGGCCGACGAGCCGCGTTTCCGGCGCATCGACGCACTCGGCCAACTGGCCGGACTGATCGAAGAGATCGGCGCCGGCGCAGCTACATCGCCTTCGGCACGTAGCGCCAGGTGAGCAAGCAGCAGACCGATACGAAGACGCCGAGCGCCGCGAACACGCCGCCCAGCCCGGTGAAGGCGAGCACGACCGAATAGACAAGCGGCGGCGTCAGGTCCGACAGGTCGATATAGGTTCGATAGACCGCCGTCATCTGCGGGCGCTCGCGCATGCGCACCGCGCGCATATAGACGGTGGAGCCCAGCGCATCGACGGCGATGACGAACAGGGCGCAGCAAAGCAGGAACGCGCCGGCCCAAAGCGGGTGCGCCTCGCCGGCGGCTGCCGCCGCGAAGAGAAAGAGCGCCAACATCATGAAGGCGAAGGCAATGGTCCGGCGCGCCCCATAACGCCTGCCGGCGCGGCCCCAGAAAAGGGCGAAAAAGAGCAACAGATTGCCCGCCGAAACGAAGAGGCCGCCGACCAGCTTGCCTTCACCCGTCGCCACCATGAGGATGGGGACATAGACGAAGAAGGTCGACCAGAAGCAGGATCGGCCGAAGGCGATGACCCAGGCGAGCCTAAGCCTCGGCTGACTGACAAAGCGACCTATATTCTTGAGCGGATTCTGCGGCTGCGTCTTGCCCGGACGGATGAGTTCGTTGTCGCCGAGGCGGAAATGCCAGAAAAGCGCAAGCAGGATCGTGGCGAAGAGCGCCACCACGCCATGCGCGGCAAGTAGGCCGAAGCGTGTGTAGAGATAGACGCCGAGGAACGGACCACAGGTCCAGGCAAGCGTCGACCACGCCATGCGCAACGATTCGGACTGCATGAACTCCTGCTTGCGGATATAGTCCATGATGTAGAGGTTGAGCGTGATGGAAAGCGCGCTGGCGCCCATGACGCGAAAAAGCATGCCGAGCATCTGGCCGGGCAGCGACTGCGTAACCAGAAACGCCGAACCGATGATGAGCCCCGAGGCGCCCGCCGTATAGACCCAGCGCCGTGCGAAGCGCTCGATCAGGAGCGGCATGGAGAGCGTCACCGAAAGGCCGAGCAGCGCCACCAGCGTATAGAGAAGCGAGACTTCCTGCTCGTTGTGCAGAAGGTCGTAGGCCTGGATCGGGATGACGCTGGAGATGGAAGCCCGCGCGAAGGATTCGACCGCATAGAGCGCCGCGAAGGTACGGGCTCCCCGCTGCGGCACGGCCGGAAGCCAGATCGGGTGCTGTACCTGCGTCGCCATGAGAATCCGGGGAGTGACCGCCCCGGAAGCTGTGCACTCCTTCAACGATTCGGATAGCAGGAAACCGACGCGTAGAAGCGGGAAAGCGAAGCGGCGGCAGCGTCAATCCCACTTCGGCGAAAAGCGGAAATCGCAGAGCCGGCTGCCGGGCCGCGCGAGGGCGGAAATCGCCTTCATCTCGTCGCCCGAAAGGGCGAAATTGAAGATGTCGAGATTTTCCTTCAGCCGCGCCTTTTTCGTCGTGCGCGGGATCGCAACGACGCCTTCCTGCTGGACATGCCAGCGCAGCACGATCTGCCCGAGCGTCTTGTCGTGCGCCTTGGCGGCATCGACGACCGGCCTTTCGGAAAGAAGATCGCCGCCCCGGTGGAGGGGGCAATAGGACACCATCGCCATGCCGGCCGTACGGCAGGCGGCATGCACCTTCGACTGGTCGAGATAGGGATGGTATTCGACCTGATCGACGGCGAGCAGCGCGTCGGAAAGGCGGATCGCTTCGGCCAAAAGCGCGGTCGGGAAGTTCGAGACGCCGATATGGCGCGCAAGCCCCTTCGCGCGGGCCTCGTTCAGTGCACCCACCGTATCGGCAAGTGGCACGTTCGGGTTCGGCCAGTGGATGAGAAGCAGGTCGACATGGTCGACGCCGAGCCGCTTCAGGCTGGCTTCGGTCGAGCGGCGGAAATCCCGCGACGCGAGATCGGTGTGCCAGATCTTGGTGGTGAGAAAGATATCATCACGCGGAACGCCGGAGACGCGGATGCCCGCGCCGACCGCGTCTTCATTATCGTATGAAGTAGCCGTGTCGACATGGCGGTAACCGGAATTCAGGGCCTCGGCGACCAGATCCGTGCATTCCGCGCCCTTCAGGGTCCAGGTGCCGAGACCGAGCGCCGGAATGTGGGCGCCATTGGCGGCAATGCTGTGCATGTGATTCTCTCCCGAAAGTCGATGGCTGGCGCTTGCGTGACAGGCTAAAGGCCTACAAACAACGCATGTACCCGGAAGCCGCCTGATGCAAGAGCCTCTCCCCGCCCGGCCGTCTCGCCGTATCGAAGCGATCGACATCGCGCGCGCGCTCGCCCTCATTGCGATGGCGATCTACCATTTCACGTGGGACCTCGAGCATTTCGGCTATGTGACGACGGGCCTGACCGAGAATGGCGACTGGCGGCTGTTTGCCCGCTCGATCGCGTCGAGCTTCCTGTTCCTGGTCGGCGTCAGCCTCGTCCTGGCCAATCGCAAGGGCATCCGCTGGCCCGCCTTCTGGAAGCGCTTCGCCATGATCGCGGTGGCCGCGGCGGCGATCACGCTCGTGACGTGGTACGCCACGCCCGACGCCTTCATCTTCTTCGGCATCCTGCACCAGATCGCGCTCGCAAGCCTTCTCGGGCTCCTCTTCCTGCGCGTGCCGGCCGTCCTCTCGTTGGTGATCGCGGCGGCAATCATCGCCGCGCCCTTTTATCTGCGCTCGCCATTCTTCGATCACCCGGCGCTGTGGTGGGTCGGCCTTTCGTCCTTCGATCCGCATTCCAACGACTACGTGCCGGTCTTCCCGTGGTTCGCGCCGGTGCTCATCGGTATTGCGTGCGCGAAGCTTGCGCAGGCTTACGGCATCTTCGACGCGCTGGCCGGGTGGGCGCCGGGCAACTGGTCCCGGCCTTTCACCTTCGCCGGGCGGCACAGTCTCGCCGTCTATCTTCTGCATCAGCCGATCCTGTTCGGCTCGGTCTGGCTCTATTCGCAAATCCTGCCGGCGCCGGCGATCCCGCCAGAGGCACGGTTTACTGCCGCCTGCGAGGAGCAGTGCGCCGACAACCGCGACAAGGCGTTCTGCACGCGCTATTGTGGCTGCATGCTGGATCGCCTGGAGGCGGGAGGCCAACTCGGCGCCCTGTTCTCCGGGAGGGAGGACGAGGCTATGCGCGACAAGCTGCAATCACTGGCGCTGCAATGTTCGGAGCAGACGGACGAGGATCTGTTCCGGCAAGGCGAGAACGGCAAGCCATGAGCCTGGTCGAGAGGGGTCCGATCCATTTCCCATGGCCGCCGGTCCTCTACGTGGCGGCGATACTGGCGAGCGTTGCGCTTTCCTGGGGTGTTCCGCTGCCCTGGATCGGCGATCCCCTTGCCGGCATGCTCTTCGTCGCCGGTATCCTGCTCGCGGTCGTGGCGGTGGCGATGGTGATGATGTCGATCCACACGATGCACAAGGCGAAGACCTCGGTCCGGCTCGACCGGCCGGCGGCGCATCTCGTCCAGAACGGACCCTATTCGATCTCGCGCAACCCGATCTATCTCGGCAATACGCTTTTCATGGTCGGGATCGGCCTCGCGGCCAGCATGCCCTGGTTCATCATCCTCGCCGTCGTCGCGGCGTTCCTGACGCAGAAACTCGCCATCGAGCACGAGGAACGGCATCTCGAGCAGCGCTTCGGCAAGAAATATCGCGACTATTGCAAGCGGGTGCGCCGCTGGCTCTGACGCTCGACCCGCCGCACCGGCCCGCCGTCAGTCCCAAAAAACGCCGATTATCGCGATAATCGTGCCTGCCCATGTCGGCACGATCTCCCGCCATTCGTCATGGAAAGGAAGGAAGTCCCATGCTCTATGCCGTGCTCTGCTACAATGACGAAAACGCCGTCGGCGCATGGACGAAGGAGGAAGACGACGCCTGCATGGCGCGTCTTGCCGTCGTTCAGGACGGGATCGCCGCGAAGAACCGGCTCGGGCCGGTGGCACGGCTCTTGCCGACGACGTCAGCCACGACGCTGCGCAAGGGACGCGAGGAACCGCTCGTCATCGACGGGCCATTCGCGGAAACCAAGGAACAGCTTCTCGGCTTCTACATGGTGGATTGCGACACGCTCGATGAGGCACTCGATTTCGCCCGCGACCTTGCCAAAGCCAATTTGAGCCCCGGCAGCTACGAGATCCGCCCCGTTCGAACCTATCGCCCAAGCCGCATAAAGGTCGTGGAATCATAAATGGCCGACATACGCTGGATAGACGCCGCACTCTCCGCCGCCCGGCCGCAGGCCGTTGCAGCGCTTCTGCGCTATTTCCGTGACCTCGACACGGCGGAGGAGGCGTTTCAGGAAGCTTGCCTGCGCGCGCTGAAGAACTGGCCGAAGAACGGCCCGCCGCGCGATCCGACCGCATGGCTGATCTTCGTCGGCCGCAACAGCGGTATCGACCAGGTACGGCGGCTGAGCAAGCAGACGGAACTACCTGACGAAGAAAAGCTTTCCGATCTGGGCGACCGGGAAAGCGACCTCGCCGAACGGCTCGATAATGCCGACTATCGCGACGACGTTCTGAGACTGCTTTTCATTTGCTGCCACCCCGAGCTTCCAGCGACGCAGCAGATCGCGCTCGCGTTGCGCATCGTCTCCGGCCTGTCGGTGAAACAGATCGCCCGTGCCTTCCTTGTCGGCGAGAGCGCAATGGAACAGCGCATCACACGCGCCAAGGCGCGCATCGCCAGGGCCGACATACCGTTCGAGGCGCCTGGGGCGC
>JBDZVC010000526.1:0-2707 GCA_040255475.1 Phyllobacteriaceae bacterium
GCTGCATCGAGGACCACCCCTTCCTGCATTTCGAGGTCTGCTATCACCAGGCCATAGAATTCGCGATCAAGCGCGGCCTGAAGATCGTCGAAGCCGGCGCTCAGGGCCAGCACAAGCTGGCACGCGGCTATATGCCGGTCACCACCACCTCGGCCCACTACATACCGCATAAGGGCTTCAGGGATGCGGTCGCCGACTATCTTGAGCGCGAGCGTCGCGAGGTGGCCCATACGGGCGAAATTCTTGGCCAGCACGGCCCGTTTCGCAAAGGGGATGCCTCGGTCAGTGGACCAGCGTCCTCGAAAACAGATTGATGACAACCACGCCGGCCAGGATCAGCGCCATGCCGGTAAGCGCGGGGATATCGAGCGCCTGCCTGAACCACAGCCAGCCGATCGCGGTCACCAGCAGGATGCCGACGCCGCTCCAAAGCGCGTAGACCACGCCGACCGGCATGGTGCGCAGCACGAGCGCAAGGAAATAGAAGGCAAAGCCGTACCCGACGACCACCACAAGCGACGGAGCCACGCGGGTAAATCCCTGCGTCTCCTTCAGCGCCGTGGTCGCCACCACCTCGAATATGACGGCGATCGTCAGGTAGAGATAGTTCCACAGCATCTTGTAGCCCTTGATTCGCCGCCATCGGCGGGGCGATGATGCGCCGGATCGGCATGAGAGGACAATGATGGGCTACGACAACGACAACATCTTCGCCAAAATCCTGCGCGGCGAAATCCCTTCGCACAAGATTTGCGAGGACGTCGAGACCTATGCCTTCATGGATATCATGCCGCGCGGCCCCGGCCACTCGCTCGTCATCCCGAAGAAGCCGGCGCGCAACATCCTCGATGTCGATCCGGCGAGCCTCGCTGCTGTCATGCGCACGGTGCAGAGGGTCGGGCGCGCAGCCATGAAGGCCTTCGATGCGCCGGGCCTGACGATCCAGCAGTTCAACGAAGCGGAAGGCGGACAGGTCGTGTTCCACCTGCACGTCCACGTCATTCCGCGCTTCGCCGGCATCGCGCTGAAGCCGCCGGCCGGCCCCATGGAAGACCCGAAAGTCCTCGCCGAAAACGCTGCGAAGATAAGCGCCGCACTGGCAGCCGGATGACTCCCGCTGCCTCTCGCCGATCAACCCATCTTCTTTCAGATGCCGAAAGTCCCCATGGCTTTCGGCCCTTTTTTGCCTTAATTTAGACGCTTGCCAAGCCCTTCAAACATTACATGAATTTAATGAAATCGGCAGATTCCTGCCGCATTTGAGGCGAAGCTACCCCCGCATTCACGACCTTTTTCACGCGGAAACAAATCATTTCCGCGCGTGGGTTTTTTGCAGCAAGAAGGGATTTTTCGTATGCGAACCGCCTTTTCTCCGCTCGGATTTGTGGTTCTCACCAGTGGGCTGGCGCTTGCGGCTTCCGGTGCCCTGGCCGATCAGGCTTCCCCGCCGAATGCTCCTACCGGTGTGTGGCTGACCACTGACTATCCCGCCATCACCGAGCAGATCGGCAAGTCCTTCACCATGGACCTTTCGCTCGAAAACCACGGCATGCCGCCCGAACGGGTCCAGCTTTCGCTCGAAGGCGTGCCGCAGGGCTGGAACTACGAGTTCGAAGGCGGCGGGAAGCCCGTGAGGGCCGCCATGGTTGGCCCGGGCGACACGCGCTCGCTAACGCTCAAGGTGACGCCGCCGAAGGACGCGGAAACCAAGACCTATACGCTGAACCTGTTAGGTACCGCCGCCGACAACAAGCTTTCCGTGCCGATCAGCGTGACGCTCGCGCCGCCCACTCCCGCTTCGCTCAAGCTTGAATCGAAACTGCCGGCGCTGCGCGGCCCTGCAAGCTCGAATTTCGACTACGACCTCACCATCAAGAACGACAGCCCGTCCGATGTGACGGTCAATCTCGCGGCACGGACACCTCCTGGCTTCAACGCCACCTTCAAGGAGCAGTACGGCTCGCAGGAACTCACTTCCATTCCCATCAAGGCTAATGAATCGAAGACGGTGAAGCTTTCCGTCAAGCCGCCGCAGGACGTTCCGGCCGGCAAATACACTGTGGAGGCCGCCACCAGCACCGGCAAGATCGAAGCACAGACCCCACTGCTGCTCGACATCACTGGTCAGCCCAAGCTGGCGCTCGACGGACCGAGCGGCATGCTTTCCGGCTCCGCTGTAGCTGGCAAGGAGCACTCCTTCACCTTCACTGTCAACAACACGGGCGGTGCGCCGGCGACGGACGTAAAGCTCTCGGCCAATGCGCCTTCCGGCTGGAAGATCGACTTCTCCCCGGACAAGATCGAGCAGATCGCCCCCGGCGGTAAGGCCGAAGCGCAGATGCGGATCACGCCTGCTTCGAACGCCATCGCCGGCGATTATTCCGTCAACGTCGATTCGAACAGCAAAGGTGCCTCGGACGACCTGAAGTTCCGCGTTACCGTCGAGACCTCGACCGAATGGGGCCTTGCGGGCCTCGGCATTATCGGCATCGCCGTTCTCGTGATGGCCGGCGCTGTCACAAGGTACGGCCGCAGATGAGCGCGCCGGTAGTCGAGGCGAATGGCCTCACCAAGCGGTACGGCTCGACCGTCGCCGTCAATGGGCTTGACCTCAGGATTGAAGCGGGCGAGGTGTTCGGGTTGCTCGGTCCAAACGGGTCGGGCAAGACGACGACGATCCTCATGCTGCTCGGCCTCACCGAACCGT
>JBDZVC010000527.1:0-2699 GCA_040255475.1 Phyllobacteriaceae bacterium
AAGCGGAGGAAGATGACATGATTTCAAGACGCGATCTGTTGCGCACCGGCGCCGGCCTAGCGGTCGGCGCGGCCGGACTGCCGCTGATCGGGGCGGGCAAGGCGCGCGCCCAGGATAAGGTGGAACTGAAATACAAACCGGAAGAAGGCGCTTCGCTCCGCGTCACCCGCTGGTCGCCGTTCGTCTCCGGAGACGAGACGGCGTGGCTCGCCAACACGAAGAAATTCACCGAGGCCACGGGCGTCGAGGTCCGCATCGACAAGGAAAGCTGGGAGGATATCCGCCCGAAGGCAGCCGTCGCGGCCAATGTCGGTTCCGGGCCGGACATCATGTGGGTCTGGTTCGACGATCCGCAGCAATATCCCGACAAGCTGGTCGATCTCACCGATCTCGCCGACTATCTCGGCGGCAAGTATGGCGGCTGGTATGATGGGCCGAAGTCCTATGCCACCAATGAGGGCAAGTTTGTCGGCCTGCCGATCGCCACGATCGGCAACGCCATCGTCTACCGCAAGAGCATCGTCGAAAAGGCTGGGTTCAGCGAGTTCCCGAAGGATACGGACGGCTTCCTGAAGCTGTGCCAGACGCTGAAGGAGAAGGGTCTTACGCCCGCCGGCTTCACCCAGGGCCACGGTGTGGGCGACGGCAACAACTATGCCCACTGGCTGCTTTGGAGCCATGGGGCCAAGATGGTCGACGAAAACAACAAGGTCACCATCAACAGCCCCGAGACGCTCGAGGCGATCAAATATTCGATGGAACTCTACAAGACCTTCATCCCCGGCACGGAAAGCTGGCTCGACGTCAACAACAACCGCGCCTTTCTCGCCGGTCAGGTTTCTGTCATTGCCAACGGCGTTTCCGCCTATTACGCGGCGAAGAACGACCCGAAGCTCGCCGAAATGGCGGCGGATATCGGTACGACCAATCTGCCCGTCGGCAAGAGCGGCAAGGATATCGAGCTGCATCAGGTGACCAGCGCGGTCCTCTTCAAATATTCGAAATATCCGAACGCCGCGAAGGCCTATCTGCAATTCATGTTCGAGAAGCCGCAGATGGACGAGTGGATCAAATCGTCCAGCGCCTATTGCTGCCAGACGCTGAAGGCCTACGCCGACAATCCGATCTGGACGGCCGATCCCGCCTTCGCTCCCTATGCGAAGGCATCGGAGACGCTGCGCACCAACGGCTACGCGGGCAAGCTTGGCCCGGCTTCCGCCGCGGTGATGGCGGATTACGTCCTGGTCGACATGTTCGCCGAGGCCTGCACGGGCCAGCACTCCGCCGAGGATGCGGCGGCACGCGCGGAGAAGCGCGCCAAGCGCTACTACGAGGCCTGAGGCGGACCTGATCGGCATTCCGCAAGGATTGTCGGAAGAAGTCGAGGCGGCCGTGACTGCACGGCCGCCAGCGTGACCGCGCCCGGCCATCGACGATGAAGGGCGAAGGCCAACCGGGAAGGCCCAATTGGGAAGGACGGTATGAACGAAGCCGCACCGATGACGCTGCCGGCAAGCGAACGGGATTCGCGCGGATGGATTGCACGCCTGCAGGACAACCGCCTGCTGCTGGGAATAATTTTCCTCTTCCCGGCGGCGGTAATCCTGCTCGTCTTCCTGACCTATCCGCTGGGTCTCGGCATATGGCTTGCCTTTACGGATACGCAGATCGGCCGGCCGGGCGTCTTCATTGGCCTGGAAAACTATGAAAGCCTCTGGAACGACAGCGTCTTCTGGCTTTCGGTCTTCAACACCATCCTCTACACTGTCGTCGCCTCGGTGGTGAAATTCGCGCTCGGCCTTTGGCTGGCGCTGATCCTCAATGAAAGACTACCCTTCAAATCGTTCTTTCGCGCCGTCGTGCTCCTGCCCTGGGTCGTGCCGACGGTGCTTTCGGCCATCGCCTTCTGGTGGATCTACGACGCCCAGTTCTCGGTCATCTCCTGGGCGCTGATAAAGCTCGGCCTGATCGAGCATCCGATCAATTTCCTCGGCGACACGACGCTTGCGCGCGCATCGGTCATCGCGGCCAATATCTGGCGTGGCATACCGTTCGTGGCGATCACTCTTCTCGCCGGATTGCAGACCATCTCGCCCTCGCTCTACGAGGCGGCGACGCTCGACGGCGCGACCGGATGGCAGCGCTTCTGGCACGTCACGCTGCCGATGCTCACCCCGATCATCGCGGTAGTCATGACGTTTTCGGTGCTTTTCACCTTCACCGATTTCCAGCTGATCTACGTTTTGACGCGCGGCGGACCGGTCAACGCCACGCATCTGATGGCGACCCTGTCCTTCCAGCGTGCCATACCGGGCGGCCACCTGGGCGAGGGCGCGGCCATCGCGGTCGCCATGATCCCGTTCCTGCTGGCGGCGATCCTGTTCAGCTATTACGGCATGCAGCGGCGGCGCTGGCAGCAGGGAGGGCGCGACTGATGGCGGATACAGCGACCACTTCCCTCCGTGGCGACGAAGGCGGAATGGGTTATCTGACGAGCCTGCCGAGGCGGCTGGTCGTCGTCTATCTGCCGCTCGCGGTCTTCGTCTTCGTGCTTCTGTTTCCGTTCTACTGGATGACGATAACCGCCATAAAGCCGAACGACGAATTGACCGACTACAAGCATTTCAGCCCGCTCTGGGTGGTAAAGCCGACGCTCGAACATATCCGCTACCTGCTTTTCGAGACGTCCTATCCGGCGT
>JBDZVC010000528.1:0-2689 GCA_040255475.1 Phyllobacteriaceae bacterium
TCAAGACCATCCATAACGGCATCGAATATGGCGACATGCAGATGATCGCCGAGATTTACGGCATCTTCCGCGACGGGCTGAAGATGAAGCCGAAGGACATCGCCAAGATCTTCGCCAAATGGAACGAGGGGCGGCTCAATTCCTACCTGATCGAGATCACGGCCTCGGTCCTGGACACCATCGACCCGAAGACCGGCAAGCCCATCGTCGATCTCATCCTCGATCGTGCCGGGCAGAAGGGCACCGGCCGCTGGTCGGTGATAGAGGCGCAACAGATGGGCGTGCCGGCGACGGCCATCGAGGCGGCGGTCGCGGCGCGCAGCCTGTCGGCCATGAAGGACGAGCGCGAGGCCGCGGAGAAGCTCTACAAGCGCAAGATCAGCTTCTCCGAGCAGAAGCCGCTGCCGGCCGACGACCTGGAACTCGCGCTCTTCGCAGGCAAGATCGCCGCCTATGCGCAGGGCTTCGCCGTGATGGAGGCAGCCTCGCGCGAATTCAAGTGGAAGCTGCCCATGCCGACCATCGCGAAGATATGGCGGGCCGGCTGCATCATCCGCTCCCAATTCCTCGACACGATCGCGGAAGCCTACAAGACCGGGCCGGTCACCAATCTTCTGGTCGCGCCGAGCTTCGTGAAGATGATGGCCGAGGCTCACCCCTCGCTCCGTCGCACCGTCGCCTGGGCGGCCGAGGCCGGACTGCCTGTGCCGGCCCTTTCCTCGGCGCTAGCCTATTTCGACGCCTACCGGCAGGCGCGCGGCACCGCCAACCTCATCCAGGGCCAGCGCGACTTCTTCGGCGCCCACGGCTTCGAGCGGATCGACATGAAGGGCGAGCAGCACGGCCCCTGGGGCGGGCACGGGTAGTTTTGGTTTGGGTGCGTCCTTCGAGGCTTTGCTTTGCAAAGCACCTCAGGATGAGGACCGCTGAGTACCGACCTCCCTCATCCTGAGGTGCGAGCATAGCGAGGCTCGAAGGACGCACCATCGACCATCAACCGGCTCATTTGAACATCGGCAAACAAGTACGATACTTTTGTCGTGACTGCTGAGTGGGCGAAGGGTTCTGTCTCTCGTTAATTCACTGGCTTCGTGCAGCGACACAGCGCCGTTCACCCTCTCATCGGCCGATCCGGCACGCTCAAACTCTGCAACGATTTGGCATCTGCCCCCCCGATCCGTTTCAGCACGGCGGAAGACAGTTCGCGCCCGGCGAGCTTGATATCCTCGTCGACGGTGAAGATCTCGCGGCGGAACCAGTGCAGCAGGCGTGAGGACTGCTTGGAGACGAGGTCGACGTCGCGGCCGAGTTTCAGGCCCGCCTCCTCTATCCCCGCGACGATGGCGAAGGCCGCGCCGCCCGAACCGCTGACGATGCCGTCCGGACGGTTCGCCCGGCGCATCAGTTCGACCGTCTTCACCTTGATATCGCCGATGGCGCTGTCGAGGGTTGCGCCGTTGAAGGGGACTTCGCTTGCGCCGGCCTCGAAGACGCCTTCGTGGAAGCCGTCGCGCATGTGGTAGTGGTAGGAGAGCGTCGGCGAAGGAGCGAGCAGCGCCAGCCTATTGCGTCCGGCCGCGGACAGCGCGCGGACCGCGTCGCGCGCGTAAGCGAAATTGTCGAAATCGTGCCAGGGATGCTCCATCCCCATATGGGTTCGGCCATGCGCGGCGAAGGGAAAGCCGTGTTCGAGCATGTATCGGACGCGCGGATCGTCGGGCTCCGTGCGCGAGATGATGATGCCGTCGGCCGAGCCCGTCTCCACCACATAGCGCACCGGCTCCATCGGGTCGTTGCGGCGCGAATAGGGCGTGACGATCAGATGATAGGGCGTATCGGCCAGCACCTCCGATATCCCGTAGATCATGTCGGAGCTGAAGCCGGTGACTTCCTGCTCGGTATTGAGGATGAGGCTGATGACGTTGGTCTTGCCGGTCCTCAGCCGCACACCGGCGCGGTTCGGCCGGTAGCCCACCTGCCGCGCCACGAGTTGCACGCGCTTGCGCGTTTCCTCGCCGATCTCCGGCGCGTCCTTCAGTGCCCGCGACACGGTGGTGATGCCGAGCCCGGTGATGAAAGCGATCGTCTTCAGCGTGGGCCGCTCGCCGGCTGGCGTATCCATGCGCCTGTCCCAGTCCCTTCCGTCAACCTCGTATGGTGCCGATAGCATATTTGCGAGCCGGCACGGCTAAAAAGACGATAATCTGTAACGTTTCAGATGAAAACCCTGCGCCACCCGAGAACCTAATTCCGCCGTGAAGCGGAAGCAAAGCGGTCGATCCGGCATCGGCCCTCCGCGCAGTTGCGGAATCAGCGATTTCAGCCGCTTAACCCGCAAACTGGCATGAATTATTGCACCGCAACAACAAGAAAAGCCGGGAGAGCGGCGAGGCTGCGCTCGAGCTTAATTTTTTCGGATCGAGAAAAAAATCGCAACGGGAAGCGATTCCGGCGTTGCCTAAGGCCGGCAATTCGCTTAGCCTTCCATCTGCAACGTTTCAGATCGGGAGGAGAGTGATGCGTTACAAGCTCATGACCGCGGCGATTGCGGCCGCGGCAGCCTTTCAGTTTTCCGCGCCCGCCAACGCCACCGACCTCGAGGTCATCCACTGGTGGACCTCGAAGGGCGAATCACGCGCGGTCGCCGAATTCGCCAAGGCCTTCGACAATGACGGGCAGGGCGACCACT
>JBDZVC010000084.1:0-14598 GCA_040255475.1 Phyllobacteriaceae bacterium
CGTCGACGACTGGCGGCGCGTTGCCTCGCGCTCGCTTTCATCCTGGCTTCTCGTAGCCGGTATCCTCGCCATGGTGCTGCCGGAACTGTGGTTCGGCTGGACCGGACATGACTACAATCCCTATGTCGCGTGGTGGGGCGGCATGCTGCTCCTGCTCGCCGCGCTCGGCGGCCGGAGGTAACCACGTATAAGCCATTGGAGCTGTTAAACTAAAAGACACCGCGAGCTCGGCGTATTCGTTTGTGCGCAAACGAACATCATTGGCACAACCGCGCGCAACCAGAAGTCTACCTAAATTACTGTAGAATTTGGAGAAAATATGAGTAATCCTGCCTGTGGCAGGGACAATCGGCGTAGGGGGTAGATCCTTGTTGTAACGCAACAGCACAGGGCGTGGGGAAATGTCAGACGTATTGCGACTGAGCCGTCGAGAGGCTTTGAATTATGCGCAGTCGATGATCCGCGAGCTTAATCAAATAATGCAGGCCTGCGACTGCCAGATGCCTGCTTATCTGCTGGAGATGGCCTATCTCGAGGTCAGCGATATCTTGAGAGGTGAGCGGCCGGTGGCCGAGAAAAATCTGAAGGAAATGTTGAATCTTCCGAAGATTGAAGTTCTACCGATCGCGGAACGTAAGAACGTGGCCTAGACGCCAAGTTTTGCGAGCAATTGATCAAGTTGGGCAATTAGCTTAGCTTTGGTTTCTTTCCGCTCGGCTTGATGTTTGGCATCAACAAGCGTTCTTTCAAAGGCCAATAGCGACTCTTCGATAACCGAAATGTCCAAGCCTAGAGCAGGAATCTGCTTGAGCCGAAGCATGCGGCGCCGGTCTTCAAGCCCTTCGCGAACGTCGGCCGAGTTCCGGTTCCAGATGCTCTGGCGTAACGTTTCGATTGTTCGCCGGACATCAGAATCCGGAAACCGCTCCTCCATAGCTATTTCCCTAATTCGAGTGATCGCTATCTGGCTGATGCGATTCTTTGTTCTTCGTCTGCGGCCAAATTTAGCCCCATGTCAAAAGATCGGACGGCAGTTACTACCATTGCCTGTAGATTTACAAGCCTGATGCGCGCCGTAGGCGTGTTGTCTGAGCCAAATTGTTGTTGCCTGACCACCGAAACCAGAACTGCAGGCTGTCCGAAGAACGGCTTATGGTCGAGGTGGCGCGCTGTCTTTTTCTTCGCGATCAGAGATGGTGGCTGTCACCTCGAGGTGGGTGACTTCCAGTAGATATTTGATCATTGGAAAGTCGCAATCGATCGCGATTTGACGCAACTCAGTCAGCGTCGCAGCTAAAATCTCCAAATTAGATCGTCCCCGCCCTAAGCTCTCAATCATGGCCGTTCCCTGCACCCCATGCACTCTATCCTTCCGGGTAAAGTGCCACCACATTGCTATTATTCTCGGCCAGAGCTACCCGCAGTTTCAGGCGCAACAACCGATCGAGGGGCATTGCCGGGTCGTCCCCGCTATTGCGCCCGCCATCCCATTGGATGGCAGCCTCCATTACCGCCATTCCAATCACCTGCGAGAGAAAGCCCCGATCCAGCTGTTCAGCACGGCGCCGGCAAGCGACGAGGTCACGAAGGAGCTGGGCGAATTCCGCGTCCTTATCCGCACTTTTGCTCACCAGTTCCTCTCAGGGCTGACCGCTCCAGAATCCCCTCCCGATGCCACTGGCCTTCCGGGCGTATCGTGACATAAGGCCCACTGTCGACGCCGACGACATCACTGGCGTCACGCCCTTCATCATACATTTCGATGTAGGTCTCGCCGGAGAAAACGAAGGGTTTAGCATCCTGCTTCAGCTTAAAACCGAAGCGTTGCCAGAAGGGCAATAAATCAAGCCTGGCATGGCCATATAGGTTCTTCACGCCCTTGGCACGACAGAGATCAACTGCCGCCCGAACCAACTCGAATGCAGTGTCTGAACGACGATAGGCTGTTAATACGGCCAAGCGCTCAAGTTTGGCGAAATCTCCGAAGAAGCGAACTCGCATGCAACCCGCAGGTTGATCGTCGCGGTAGGCCAGAAGATGTGTCGCCGCCAGATCGTTTCCGTCGAATTCTTCATCAAAAGGACAATTCTGCCCCGCCATATAAACAGCCGACCGGACTGCGGCCACCTTCATCAGTTGGTCCAATCCGTGGACGACGGTGACGCCCGTGGGGACGATGCCCTTTTGGTAGCGATCATACCGTGGCCGCACCTCAGATAAGCTTTGTGGGGATCGCCTGAGTATCCAGAAGTGCGGGATATCCCGTCCCTTCCAGGTTACGCCCTTGCTGAAACCGAACCGCTGCAGCGAACGTTCACCTCTTATGCCCGCCGCCCAAGATACCATATCAACGTGACGGTAGCGGGGAGAGCTGAAATGATCGACAACGAGTTCTATCGCTAGTGCCGTGAGCCCCGGCGTGTAGGTTGCCCAGACATAGAGAAGGGCAGGGGTTTCCCCTTGCGTTACAATGCATTCGTCCGGTGGATTGTGAAGGTCGAGTTGCCCAGAATACAGCCGATCGCGGCCTTCTTCGTTCAGCAATAGCCAGGCCTGGAAGCCTTCCGGCTGCTGATCATGGCGCCCAAAAAGCCAGACTGAATCCGCATTTTTCGAGGCGACACGAAGTACTGCTTCCTGGCTGGCTAGTTCGCCGATGGCTGCGGTCGCGGAAGGCAGCAATCTCTGGATATCCACAAGTTCTGCGTGGTTCTTGAGTCGAATTTTCGATCCATTTAGCCTTCGATATGATCGTTCGTGCGGTGGATGGGCGGTTTTCTCAGGGGTAGTAGTGCTGGTTTTGTGGGACACGATCATATTCATTGGCGGGCTCCCCGGTTGCTTCAAGTATTGTAGAAAGCGTTCCGTCGATCCGCTGCAGTGAACCTTGCATAGGGGTGCTGCAAATTATGAGTCATAAGCTTGGCAATGCGGACTGGGACACGGTTCGGATATTTTTGGCGGTAAGTCGTTCGAAAAGTTTCAGAAAGGCCTCATCGGAGGTCGGGGCTACGGCTGCCACCGTCACCCGGACGATCGAACGTTTGGAAGATCTGCTCGGGTTTAGACTGTTCTATCGTGATGTTGATGGCGTGAGCCTGACGACAGAGGGCCGTCGCGTTATCAAGTCCGCCGAAGAAGTAGAGCGGACCATTTACGATTTGTGGCGAATTGCGGAAGGAGCTTCCGGTAGCCACAGCGGGCCGATACGTGTTGCCGTGACAGAGGGGTTAGGGACGTTTTGGTTGATGCCCCCTTTGGCGCAATATATCGAGGCGAACAAGGATGTGCGTGTAGAATTACAAGCCGCCATGAAGTCGGTCGATGTATTGCGGTTCGAGGCCGATATATCGATTCAATTCCAAGAACCGACGAATCCCGATCTGATCGTGCGCCGCCTCGGCAATTTATTTCTGACTTTTTTTGCAAGCGAGGACTACGTACGTCGCAACGGGATGTTGAGGCGTTTTGAGGAGCTCACGCAGCACAAGGTCGTCGAGCAGGAAACCGATCAACTTAATGACTATGGCCTGGATGACCTATTCGGGCCAGGCTCGACAGATCGTATGGTTAGGATCAAGACGAACTTTTCGTCGGCTCATTATTGGGCAGTGGCGAAAGGCGCCGGCATCGGTCTGTTGCCAAGTTATGCCAGATTGATAGGGGGCCGGGTTGTTTATATGCCAACTGGCTGGTCGATGCGGGTGCCCATCTATATGGCCTGTCATCCAGAAATATCGAAGAGCGCACGGCACCGGAAGTTCATGAACTGGCTCGCAGAGCGCTTCTCTGGTAACATATATCCTTGGTTTGGCAGCCAATTTATCCCACCGCCGGAGTTCGAAAGCGGTAAGTTTACGGTGGACCTTAGTGAATATTTCGATGGTTTCGTGCCGACGCAAGACTTGCCGCGATTGTCGGCCAACATGGGATAACGTTCTCAAAGGCAAGCACGTGGATTTCTCGAACTAGCCCGCCGTGTCAGGGATTGTCAGGAGTTTAATTCACGCCCTCGCTGCGTCCCGCACAATGCCTCCGAACAAAATCGGAGGTCAGATTGGTTCCTTTCTACGTCGTACTCGGATCGGTGTTCGCGATCAGCGTGCTGAGCGGTGGCGCTGCCATCGCTCTTGCCATCTCCCAAGGTCCGCTTGATGCCTGCCGACGCCGTACAGTCGATCGCCTCACCCAAATTGCATTCATCGGCGCGGCAGGTATTGTCGCCCTGCTATACGCATTCTTTCCGGGCTGAGGGGCCATGTCACGTTTCGCTTTCGCGATTGTCGCCGCTTGCGCACTGAGCGCTCCTGCCGTCGCCGCAGAATGGCCTGTGTGTTCCGGCGGCAACCGTGCTGCCCGCCACGTCACCTGTGTCGTTGATGGCGATACATGGTGGCGGAACGGCGTCAAATACCGCCTGGCGTGCGTCGATGCCGTCGAAATCGATGACGAACGCGGGATCGAGGCTAGGGACGAGTTACGCCAGCTTCTCAGCCGTCCGGATGCGCATGTTCGCGACATCGGCATCAACGACCGCTATCGCCGCTCGCTCGCGATGATTACCGTGGGCGACACGACCGCCGGCCGCATCCTTGTCTCGAAGGGGCTGGCCGAGCGGAAGGACTATCGCGATACGCGGAACTGGTGCCATCGCCTGTAGCGCGGATTTGGGATAAACAGCTTCTCCAGCCCATCGGGGGATACTGCCTTGGGTAATCCTGCTGAAGATTTGAAAACGGCGATGGTGGAGCGCCTCCGGGTTGATCAGGGCTTCTCTGTGGGTGTGGGAGGCCAAATCTTTGCCACAGAACCGAGAGACCTCCTTGCGGCTTGGATCGGTGCCACGAGGTTTGATGCAGGAAGTGGGTCGATCGACCTCCTGGCCACAATCCATGTCAGGGTTGGCACCGGAACCGAGGTGGCCAACGCTCTTCTCGATATTGCAACGGCTGTTTTTGGCGAGCCTCCGACTGTGGAGGGGATTTCCATCGCCTCATGGGCACTCGACTATCGTGAGGTGCGGCTGGAGGAAGAACACTCCGCATATCACGGCTTGGCGAGGTTTCGAGCTGTTGCAAAGATTGGGCCGCTGCTCGTCTGAACAGGTCATTCCGTCTTGGAAGTGCCATGATGGGCTCCTCAATCACAAGGAGCCAGTCATGCCTCATTACGATCTGAGCAAAGAATCCACTCGTCTGAACCTGCGGCGGAGAGGTGCACGATATTGGCACCAGATTGCGCCCGGTCGATCTCTGGGCGTCTACGTCGGGACCACCGGCATACAGTTATGGAAAGCCCGCTATCGTGCCGTCTCCGGCCTATACAAGGAAACCACCCTGGGGCGCGCTACTGGTGAGAAGGTCTTGTCGTTTGAACAAGCGGTGGATGCTGCCGAGAGGTGGTTCCAAAGCGACAGCGTGCAGCCCAACGCGGTAAGTCGCCATGCCATTCGATACAACGGTCAGCTCACGATATGCCCCTGCGGGCCAGAATTCACGGTAGGCCACGCGCTACGTGATTATGTTGAGTGGAAGCGGATTGCCGCTGCAAAATCGCACTTCAGTGCGGTCGTGACGCTTATCAACCATCACCTCGTGCCTCGCATCGCCAGCATTCCGCTGGCTCAGTTCAATGGGCGTGATTTCAACAAGCTCTGTATCGATGTTCTCGAGACGCCGCCGAAATATGGCAATCAACCGCTCGGCCCACGCCGGTCGATAGCTGACCTCGAGCCGGAAGCCTTGCGCTGCCGGAAGAAGACGATGAACTCGCTTATCAGCATCCTGCGAGGGGCGTTCGCTCTGGCTTGGGAAAACGGTGAGATCGACAACGACCGCCCACAGAGATGCCTCCATCATCTACCGAATATCGATCGGCCACGAACGGTGTTCCTATCACGGGAAGAGTGTGCTGAACTCGTCGATGCCAGCCGCCCCGATTTGCGCCAGCTAATTCTTGCAGCCCTGTACACAGGTTGCCGAGCGCAGGAACTGACAAACCTTCGCGTCCGCGATGTCGCGCGGGAAGGTTTCGGCATCTATGTGTCGCCGTCAAAAAACTATCGCCCGCGCTTCGTCTTTCTGCCCGATGAAGGAATGGCATTTTTCCTGTCGGTCTGCGCCGGAAAGCGTCCAGATGATTTTGTGCTTGTAAATGCTGATGGGAGGCAATGGAGTGATAGGTATAAGCACCTATTCCGTTCTCTCATCGAGAAGACGACACTGCCGCCAGAAACCGTTTTCCACTGCCTTCGTCACACCTATGCCAGCCAGCTTGTTCAGGCCGGTGTCTCTCTCGGCATCGTCGCCAAGCAGTTAGGGCATGCGAGCATCTGGACCGTTGATAAGATCTATGGGCATCTTGCCCCGCAGCATGCAGAAACCGAAATCGGCAGTCGGTTCGCCCCTCTGTGTCACGAGTTCATTGACCGGGCTGCAACGAATAGGAAGCGCCTTGACCAGATCAGGTCGCGGTTCCGGACGAATGATCAGCGCTTCTACACCACGGTAGAGGGCCTTTCATCGTGGCCGCGATCGAACTTTTCGCACTTCTCCGGGGCCGTTCTCTCTCAATTGCCGAGGTAGGTCGGCCGATAGAGCATCAAAGTTTCCATAACCAAAAGGAAACGCGATATTTGAAATTCCCGCAGATATGTGGGTCTATGTCGGCGGCATTTTACTCGGTGGGGTAGTGGGGGCAAGATAGGGTGACTGTTCATAGGGCGCGATTGCGCTTCTATAGCCTTTTGGCTTTTTTGATTTTTGCTACCAGCGCCGGGCCCGCCTTCGCGCTGGAATATCGTACAGAGACGCTTGGCGATGGCACTTCTTTCGTCCTCGTTTCCGGGCCATTCCTTCCCGATGAGTCCTTAGCGCCCTTCACGAGTGCGGTGATTGCGGCTGGCGCAAAGCTGGTCACATTCGATTCTCCCGGCGGAAATATCGACACTGCCATCCGGCTCGGCCGGCTGATCCGGGCGTCGAAACTGAATACCGTCCAGATCCGCAAGATGGAATGTGCTTCGGCTTGCTCGCTGGCATTTGTCGGCGGGGTGCTGCGGAGTGCCGACCCAGGCTCCATCGGGGTGCATCGCTCGTCCTTTACCCCGGATGCGACAATGTCCCGCGATGACGCCGTTGCAGGCATCCAGGCCGTAACCGCGGAAATCATCGCTTATCTGAGCGAGATGGGCGTCGATCCCAAGCTTCTCGCATTCTCGCTGAAATACGATCAGTCGGACATCCGCTATCTTTCGGCAAGCGAGATGGCGGAACTCCACGTGACCACGAGCACGACCGAACCTGTCGCACCCTACCCTGCCTCCACAACAGCGTCTCGGGAGCAGCCATCGAACCAGCTTGAAACGGCGGCGGTCGGTTTTGTGAGGCGTCTGATCGAGGCGGACGGTACGAATCCGAGCGCCGCGCTCAGCATGGTCATCAACTCCTACGCCGATACGGTGGATTATTACGGGAAGATCAAGACGCTTCCGGAAGTGGTCGCCGACAAGCGCAAATACTTCCTGCGCTGGCCGGAGCGGGCATACACGGTCCGGAGCGATAGTCTCTTGGCCACCTGCGCTAATTCGCGCTGCATGGTTTCCGGCGTCTATGACTGGATCGTGCGGAGCCTTGCTAGGAACAGGCAGTCGCAGGGCGCTGCCCGTTTCACCTACACCATCGCGATTGGCACCGACCCTAAGGTGGTAGCGGAAGACGGAAAAGTCATCAGCAAGCGATGATGCGCCTCGAAAGTCACGATCCGCACCGGACAAAACCGACAAGGCCTAGATTGGCGGAAGAAGCAATGCTTTGGTAGCGGGTAACGTGGGAGGGCAGAGTGGACGATACCGATCGGAAACCTCACTTGCGGCTTGCCGTAGAGAACAAACAGGCTGACATCGATAAGGAGTTTGCCAAGCGGAACCTCGAATGGCCTCTCCGACGACTGGCTGCCAATGTGGTCCGAGTCGTTCGTGGTGCTGGAAAGTCCTATGAAATCGGAGAGCAGTGCGTCGCTGTTGTTAAGGCGCTTCAAGAATACCGCGAAAAGGTTGGATATTGGCCCACCAGTTGGGAATTAGATCAGGCGCTCTCGATCTATCGACATGATGAGAACGCGACCTATGACGAGATGTGGGAGCGTGAAGATGCCGTCGAAACTATCGTGTGCGGCGCTCTTCAGGTTGTCGCATCTCGTCTCGTCGATCAAAAGACGCAGGAGCATCGCGGCCACTCCGAGTTAATGGACGGATTCTATGCCCTCGAGCGAATTCGAGAGGAAACGCGAAAGCGTCTTGCGCAAGCTGAAAGAGCCAGGCGTCAACCCAAGAGAGCAAAAATGCCCCCACGGAAGAAATCTGGCAGCCGAAAGGTCACAAAACTAAACGATGGTGGTGATTCTGACGCTAAACTGTAGACGGGGGCTTCTTTCGGAGGCGCACTCCCGGTCCTTCACCGTTCTCAGCCACGAAAACCACGCCGCCGGCTTCTAATGCTGCGACCAGCGCATCAACAGTTCGAGGCTGGGCGGCCAACTGTCCCGGCTGCGATTCCAGCCGCTTCACGGACGGCAGCGACACCTTCGACGCGGCGGCCAAATCCTTCTGTTCCCACCGCAGCAAAGCGCGGGCAGCGCGTATCTGTTCGCTCGAAATCGTCATATCAATTTAGACCCTCAGGAACTATATAATACCCTAGGTATTGACAAGCATGCAATGCCTGTGTTTAATACCTCAGGTATCGTAATTGAATTTCTGAGGAAACACCATGCCGAACATCACTGTTCCGGCTGCTGGCGGAGCTATGCCGGCCGCAAAGTTCGATCGCAGCGCCATCATGCAGGCGGCATGGGCTTCCTATCGCGACTGGCACGCTCGCCAGGAGAGCATCCACGGCCCTCGCCCCTTCAACCGTTCCGAATTCGCCTTCCGCCTCCAGATAGCGTGGCGGGATGCCAAGCGGAACATGATGACGGCGAACGACTGCCGCCGCGATGAAATCCGCACTCAGATCGAGTTCCTGAAATTCAAATCCGGCGCGATCAACATCGACCCGATCCGCCGCAAACTGGAGAGCCAGCTTTCTGCCGTCCCGGCCTGACCGGGACACCCCTTCTTCACAACAGCACAGGAGACTGACAATGCCGAACGACGCCACGCGGGCGACCGCTGAAGCTATGCCCGAGAGCACCCATCTTGCTCGCCTTCATTTCCTACACAGCGAGATGTTGGCTCAGACGGAAGCTCACAACACCCATGTAGCAAGACGAGAGGACGAAATGATTGCGGCGTCTCCGATCATGACCTTGTTCCGTGAGTTCGAGGTTAAGTACCGTCAAGCTGGCGACATATCGTTCGAGGAGGAAATCGCCAGCGGCCTGCTGGACGAATGCAATAGCATCGAAAAGCGCATCATGGCCTTGCCGGTATCGAGCGAGCAGGATTTAGCGGCGAAGCTGATCGTCAACACGCGCTACGGCGATTTCGTGCCCGGCGACATCGGCACAGGCGGTTTGCTTGATCAAGCCTTGTCTATCCTCGCCGTGCGCCAACATCCCGACGCCGAACTACTGAAACTCGCAGCCGAGAGGAACCGCCTCGTCGAAATTCGCAACCCGCTTCGCGCGACAGCAAGCCGTCTCTCAGATGAAGCCGACAGGCTATGGGAAGCCAAAGGACATACGGACCGCAAAGATGTCGACGCGTATATGGCACATTGCGGTGAGGTCGGGCTGCTGTCCGCCGAGGAAGCGCGGGAGGCGATTGACAACCAGATATTCCCGCTCGACAACAAGATAAGGGCCATCCCGGCGCAGACCGTTGCCGGGCTCAAGGTCAAATTCGATCTCCTTCGCGACTATCTACCCATAGACTATGTCGATGAGGAGCCGCGCGAGGATCAGGATTTCGATGTCTGCCTGTTGAACGAACTCGACGATGAGATCAATCGTCTTGCTGAAGCCTCAAAGCCGGCACCCGCCAGCGACAGCCCGATCATGAAGTTGTTCGGCCGATGGAACGAATTCCGTAATCGGAGCGATGAAGAGGGCATCAGCGACGAGGAGGTTCACCGTCGTTGCGCCGAAACTGATGCGGTGATGGTGCAGATCAGCGCGTTGCCGCCCACGAGCGCACTCGATTTCGCCGCGAAGCTGTCCTGCATCACCCATTACGGTGCTTATGACGAGTTGAGCGGCGATGTGTGGGGCGTCGGCTCCGCGCTCGTACGGGAAGCTGCGGCATTGGTCGGCCATCCCGAACACGTCTCCCGTGATCATATGGGAAAAGGAGGCGGATCATGAGCGCGCCCGCGACTAACACGAAGCTGTCTGTCTTCATCGAAGCTTGCCTTGAACCGCTGCCCGATGACGTGTTGATCGACACTCAATACAACTCGATGATTCGTAAACAGCGGCATGCCCAATGGCATAAGGAATATTACCGCTACGCCACGTTAAAGGGCTTGCTTGAAGCTGCTACCTACAAATGGGGCGAATGCGCGTATCTGTTTAGCGCTCCGATCTTCCTCCCTCCTCGCGACCAGGTTCTGAAATGCTACCGGGAAGCTTTGGCAAATCTCCTTCTAACGCCAGCAGTGCGCAAAGGTGATGTCGACTGGAAGAAGCGTCAAATCAACGACCTGAAATACGTGCCCGTCGATCCGACGGAGGTTGAAGCCGCTATCGTTGCGGACGAAGCATTTCTGGCAGCGCACCCGACCAAACGGACGCATCGGAAAGTGGGGCAAGGAGTCCAGCCTGATCTGGAGCGGGAACGAGATAGAAGGTAGGCCGCAGCCAGCCGCCTGACATATCGCCAGATTGTTGTCAGCTCGCCCATCCCGGTTCGCCGGGGTGGGTTTTCTTGCGTCACCCCTCGCGCTCAGTTCATGCATAGCCGGCTTGTCCGTTTCCTTTCGGGCTTCATGTTCCTCCCCATAGGAGGAAGTGCCGGCATGGCGACGAAACATTCGCGCGTCGAAAAACGCGCGCTCAAGCTCCTCCCGAAATCCGGTGCGCCCTCGCATATTGCAGTGGGTCGAGCGCTACGGGACATGTGGGAGGCCGATTGCGAATGGGTGCGAAAGGCTAGGGAGCAGCTTTCCGGAAGTTCGATGGATTATTTCCCTCGACGGGACCATGCGCAACAATGGTGGTATGTGGTCGATAGGGTCCTGCATGACTACGCAGGCTTGGAATACGCCAAAACAGGGCGATCCAAGGCCGCAATATGGGAACGGGGGAGACCGGCTCGAAAATAGCCCGTTTCAGTGCCGGTGGCCCAAAACGAATCCTTGCCGATAATGGCTTCATCTCAACGGAACAAGGAGACGGCGATGACCAAAAGCGCTTTTTCAGTCCGTGAAGCCGCCGAGGAAATCGGTATCTGCAAGACTAAGATCTATCAGGAAACGGGTGACGGAAGGATTCGTGCTCGCAAGAGCGGCCGTCGGACCATCATCCTCGCGAACGAGATCGAGAGATATCTGAATTCCTTGCCGCCAGCACGGGTGTCAACGCAAGCGGACCTGAGCGAACTGGAAGAGACAGCAGTGGAATAATCAAGTCTGGTGGATGCGATTCCATGCGATGTTCAAGGCAAAAAAGTTGCTATAGCGTTGCTAAATTCTAGCTTCCAGGGCAACAGACTGACAAATCTTGCTTTGAATTCAATTACTTATTCGATTGTAATGGAATTCGCATCCAGCCCTTGAACCAGCGGGTCCGCTGCGGCAGCCAGTTCGAAAAGGTCTCAGGCGCGTCCTCGTAGGTGGGCCGGGTGATGGTATCGACCCGGTAGCCGTGACGGGCGAGCCTGACGCCGAGGTCGGCGTCTTCGGTGACGTTGAAAGGGTCCCACGCTCCGACCGCTTCGAGCACTTCCTTCCGAAAATGGGTGGAAGTGCCGCCGAGTGGGACGACAAGGTTGTTTCGGGCGAGCCACGGCAGCAACCCGCGGAACAACGCGGCATATTCGAAGGCGAACATCCTGGCGAGCAGGCCGCGCCTGAAATTGGTGACGGCAAGCGGGGCCTGCAGGCAAGCCAGACGCTCGTCGCTTTCCCTGAAACGTTGCCACGCCTCGACAAGCTGGAGGGGATGCGGCCGGTCTTCCGCGTCATAGAGCACCACGAATTCGCCGGTCGTCATCGGCAAGGCGTAGGAAAGCGCCTTCGGCTTGGTGCGCGGCGTTCCAGGCGGCACCTCGACGATCTCGACGAAGGGTTGCAACGCGTGGGCGCGCAGAGCCGACAATGTCGCCTCGTCATCGGCCTCGCAGACCAGTTTGATTTCGAGCTTGCCGCGCGGCCAGACGATATGGCCGAGGGCAACGAGAAGGTCCGGAACGATTTCCGCTTCGCGATAGAGCGCGACCAGAACCGAATAGACGGGCAAGTCCGCCGGGTCGTATCGCGCCAGCCGCGCCAGTCGCGGCGCCTCGGCACCAGTTGCCGCAATGAAGCGGAGGCCGATACATGCCAGGAAAAACAGGGAGAAGAACAGGTGGATCAGGAGCCCCGCAGCCCACGGATCGACGAACAAGGCGACAGGCAAGCCGACCAGCGCGGCGCCCGCCAGCGCGCTTTGCCAGCTATTGGCAACGATCTTCGCGGACTGCTCCGGAAGCAGCGTGAAAAGTTGGTCGACGGCGTCTCTCAGCAGCGCTCCCTTCGCCTGCGCCTCAAGGGCAATTCTCAAGGCCCGAGGCGTAACGATCCGGACACGACCGAGCGATCCATTTGCCGCCTCGACGCGCCGGCCGAGCGCTCCGATGTCGTCGGCTGCCGGGGCCAGAAGCCACAGGACTACGCCACCGGCCTTCTCATATCGTACCGGGAACATCCCGTGCGCACGGCCAAGCAGCATCGTCGCCTCGCCTTCGCCCAGAATGAGCCGGCGCGGATCGATCCTCTCCAGGAACCCGACACCGATTTCGTCGGCGAGCGCTTCATAGAGGCGCTTTTCGCTCACCGAACCGGAGACGACCGCCTCGACCGGAAGGGCAACGCCGTTCGCGGCGGCGCGGGCGGCGAGCGCATGGGTCTGGACTGTCGGCACATCGGCGCGTTCCAGCACCCCGCACCATAGCGATTGTCCGCGCGTCGGTCGAAAATTCGCATATTCGTCATTGCCGGGAAGCGAGGCGATCGGGCGAAGATCCCGGGTAATCGCGACGCTTGCCCGGGACGTGAATGGACTCGACCGGCCACCGAACTCCGCCGTCATGCCGGCTGGACTTTCGGCCAGCCATTCGGCATGGCAAACAGGGCGGCGTTCCGTTTGCCTGCCGGCACGCCGCCCGAGATCAGATACTCGAAGACCGCTTGCGGGGTATCGGACAGAAGATTGTCGGGTAATTCGACGGGCGGTCCATAATTTCCGCCTCTTTCGACGAAATCGAAAGCATTCGCTTCTATCAACATCAGTCCCCCCAAGGCAAAAGGTAGGCCAGGAAGGAATGGGCATCAACCGAAAAAGCCGGCGCGAACGGCCGGCACTGCGAGGGCTCGCTGCCATTTTCGCCGCCGCATTCGTCGTGGCTGTGTCGGCCTGCCTTCCCGCCCGTGCCGCCGATCCCGCCATTCCGAATTTCTGGGGATCGAAGGAAAGGCTGCAGAAACCCGACCTTTCAGGTCTTGAGCGGCTGCGCTTCGTGACGACGGTGGATTTTCCGCCTTTCAATTTTCTCGACAGCGACGGCCAGCTTACCGGCTTCAATGTCGACCTGGCGCGCGCCATCTGCGCGGAACTCGACATTCTCGACAAATGCCAGATCCAGGGGCTACCCTTCGGCGAACTTGGCGAAGCGCTTGACAAGGGCGAGGGCGACGCCGTCATCGCCGGCCTCGCGATCACGCAGAAATCGAGGGAGGAATTCGCGTTCTCCCGACCCTATCTGCGGTTTCCCGCACGCTTCATCATGCCGAAGCCGACCGCCCTTTCGGAACCGATCTACAGCAAGATCGCGGGGCTGCGCATCGGCGTGATCGCCGGGTCGGCGCATGAGCGGATGCTGCGAGCCTACTTTCCCGACGCAAGGCCGGTGACCTTCACGCGGCAGGACTGGCTCTATGAAAGCCTGCGAGATCGCAAGATCGACGGCGCTTTCGGAGACGGGATGCGGTTCAGTTTCTGGCTTGCCGGCGCCGATTCCAAAGGTTGCTGCCGGTTTGCCGGCGGACCCTATCTCGCGCCCGAATATCTGGGAGAGGGAATGGCGATCGCCGTCGCCAAGGACAATTTCACCCTCGCCGCAGCTTTCGACTACGCATTGCGCGAGATCACCGTGAAGGGGAAGTTCGCCGAGCTTTACCTGCGCTATTTTCCGGTGAGCTTCTATTAACCCGGAACAACGGGCGAAAAGGCAGTACCAGGTTCCAGCCGAGGCGGGCCGGCGCTTCACCACGATACTCCGCAAGGCCGATCTCCATCCCTTCGTGGCCGCGTTCCGGCCGCGCGCGATAGGTCGAGAACAGACGATCCCAGAAGGGAAAATTGAAGCCGTAGTTGGAGTCCGTCTCCGGTCGGAAGCTTGAATGGTGGACGCGGTGCATGTCGGGCGTCACCAGCACGAGGCGCAGGAGGGCATCCAGTCTG
>JBDZVC010000529.1:0-2681 GCA_040255475.1 Phyllobacteriaceae bacterium
TATTCGGCGAGAACCGGGTGCAGGAGGCGCAGGCGAAATGGCCCGGCCTCAAGGCGGAGCAACCGGATATCGAGCTGCATCTGATCGGCCCCTTGCAATCGAACAAGGCGAAGGAAGCCATAGTGCTGTTCGATGCGATCGAGACGGTCGACCGGGAGAAGATCGCGGCCGCGCTTGCCGCCGAAATGAGGAAGCAGGGCCGTTCGCCAAGTCTCTACGTGCAGGTGAATACGGGCTCCGAACCGCAAAAAGCAGGCATCGACCCGCGCGAGGCGGTGGCTTTCGTGGAGCGCTGTCGCGAGACGCATGGGCTGGCCATCGAAGGGCTGATGTGCATCCCCCCGATCGACGAGAATCCCGGCCCGCATTTCGCGCTGCTCGAAAAGCTCGCGCGGGAAGCCGGCGTAGCCAAGCTATCCATGGGGATGTCCGCCGATTACGAAACGGCGATCGCCTTCGGCGCCACCCATGTCCGCGTCGGCTCGGCTATTTTCGGCGGACGGGCCTGACGTCCGTTCGGCGCGCGTCATTCCACCGCATTGTTTCCGGCCAATCGCTCCCCATCTCCTGGATAGAAGATGAGCGACCGCGGGCCGCTCCTTTGCTGGTCAAAGGAGGGTATCATGCGCGACGAAAATACCTCCCGCCGCAACACAACTGACAAGCCTGTCTTCAACGGACTGCACCCTCGCGTCTACCTTGCCATGGCCGTGCTGGCGCTATGGTTCGTCATCGCCGGATGGATCGGGTTCGGCGGAGGCGGCTATGCGGACTACCTTCTCGTCGTGGTAACGGGATTCTTTTCCATTGTCGTCCTGCTGCCATTGATCGCGGGGCATGAGTGGCACCGGTTCCACACATGGATGCCGACCCATGCAGACGATTTCGACGAATGGCTTTCAAGCGAATTCCAGGTCGACCAGACGCACATGCCGGCGAAAACGGCCATGATCCTGATATTGCTCCCGCTGATGGCAGCGGCATTGAGCATGACGGCGTTCGCGTTCGTCGCACTCGCCCTGGAATAGATGCGACCAGCGCGCCGGCGCCTCAATGCAGCAGCAGTTCGCCCTTCACATTGCGCCATTCGTTCGGCGCGATGAGTCGCCGGTGCGTGTAGCTGACCGAATGCAGCGGCCCGTCGAGTTTCGACCGCCAGAATTCGAGGAACTTGAACAGGACCGGGAATTTCGGCGCGATGTCGTATTCCTGCCAGACGAAGGTCTGCAGGAAATGCGGATGGTCGGGCATGTGATAGAGAATCTCGGCGGTGGTGAGGCCGTATCCCTTCAGCATCAGTTCCATTTCAGGCGTGGCGTGCATGTCTATGCTCCCCGCGTCATGACCTCCTCCACGGTCAGGATTGTGCCGGGCACATGGTTAACAATCCATTAGACAAAAGCCTTATTGAGGCTACCTTTTATTATTTAAATCAGCATGTTAGCAGCATGACGGGTCGAGTGCTGGCATTCGCACGCCGCAATCATGACGGCAATGACAATCGGCACGCGGCCAAACCGAACGTCTAATGTTGTAGCCTTCGGCAGAATGTTAATAATGGCCCCAACGGCAACCGGCCGTCCGACGAGGCCGGCAGGCAACTGGAGGAAACAGATGTCCGAAGATTACGTCCATCGTGTCCAACCCGCATGGAAAAAGAAGGCGCTGATCGACAAGGAGACCTACCAGAAGTGGTATGCCGACAGCGTGAAGAATCCGGACCGTTTCTGGGGCAAGCATGGCAAGCGCATCGACTGGTTCAAGCCTTACACCAAGGTGAAGAACGCCTCGTTCGACGGCAAGGTCTCGATCAAGTGGTACGAGGACGGGCTGACGAACGTTTCCTACAATTGCATCGATCGCCATCTGAAGAAGCGGGGCAACCAGGTCGCCATCATCTGGGAAGGCGACAACCCCTACGACGAGAAGAAAGTCACCTATAACGAGCTTTATGAGCAAGTATGCCGCTTCGCCAACGTGCTGAAGAAGCACGGCGTCAAGAAGGGCGACCGGGTCACCATCTACATGCCGATGATCCTGGAGGCGGCTTATGCGATGTTCGCCTGCACGCGCATCGGCGCGATCCACTCCGTGGTGTTCGGCGGATTTTCACCGGACGCGCTGGCCGGTCGCATCGTCGACTGCAAGTCGAATTTCGTCATCACCGCCGACGAGGGCCTGCGCGCCGGCAAGCGCATTCCGCTGAAGGTCAACACCGACAAGGCGATCGAGATCGCCGCCAGGGATGGCATCAAGGTCGACAAGGTGATCGTCACGCGCCGCACCGGCGCGGCGATCAACTGGGTGGAAGGCCGCGACTTCTGGCTGCACGAAGAGGCAGCCTCGGTGAAGCCGGATTGCAAGCCGGAAAAGATGAAGGCGGAGGACCCGCTCTTCATCCTCTATACGTCGGGCTCGACAGGCAAGCCGAAGGGCGTGCTGCATACGACCGGCGGGTATCTCGTCTTCGTGTCGATGACGCACCAATATGTCTTCGACTATCATGACGGCGATATCTACTGGTGCACGGCCGATGTCGGCTGGGTGACGGGCCACTCCTACATTCTCTACGGGCCCCTCGCCAACGGCGCGACCACGCTGATGTTCGAAGGCGTCCCGAATTACCCGACCCCGTCGCGCATGTGGGAAGTCGTCGACAAGCACAAGGTCAACATCTTCTA
>JBDZVC010000530.1:0-1349 GCA_040255475.1 Phyllobacteriaceae bacterium
CGATCGCGCGCGCCCAGCAGATCGATCTCGGCTCGCTCGCCGGCCAGATGACCGGCACGAATGCCGGCACCATCGTCCAGCTTTTCGGGCTGTTGACGATATTGTCGCTCGCGCCCGGCATCCTTATCATGGTGACGAGCTTCACGCGCTTCATCATCGCCTTTTCCATCCTGCGCTCCGGCATGGGTTTGCAGACCACGCCCGCCAACATCGTGCTCGTGTCGCTGGCGCTGTTCATGACCTTCTACGTGATGACGCCGGCCTTCAATCAAGCCTGGAGCACGGGCGTGAAGCCGCTGATGGACAACCAGATCACCGAGCAGGTAGCGCTCGAGCGCATCTCCCAGCCCTTCCGCGTCTTCATGCTGAGGAACGTCAGGCCCAAGGACTACGACCTCTTCGCCGATCTCGCCCGCGAACGCGGCGAGCCGGTCGCCTCGCGCGACACGGTCGATCTGCGCATCCTGATCCCGGCCTTCATGATCTCCGAAATAAGGCGCGGCTTCGAGATCGGCTTCCTGATCGTGCTGCCCTTCCTCGTCATTGACCTCGTCGTCGCCACCATCACCATGTCGATGGGCATGATGATGCTGCCGCCGACGGTGATTTCCCTGCCCTTCAAGATCATGTTCTTCGTCCTGATCGACGGCTGGAACCTGCTTGTGGGGAGCCTCGTGCGCTCGTTCTCGTGAAGACCACAACCACGTTATCTGTTTGGTAGGAAATTCCGGCGCATAAGGAAGCACGACTTCCATGGCGGGTCGTCCGCAAGAGGACGATGGGCATGATGCCGCTCCGCCATACCGGCCCGACCCGGTATTCCAAAAATCAGGTATACATAAAGGGCGGATTCCAATGTCCAGTCTCATGACCAATGCGTCGGCGATGACGGCGCTCAAGACCCTCCAGATGACCAACAAGTCGCTGGACCAGACCGAAAACCGTATTTCGACCGGCTACAAGGTCGCTACCGCAAGCGACAACGCCGCCTACTGGTCGATCGCGACGACCATGCGCTCGGACAACAAGGCGCTTTCCACGGTTCAGGACGCGCTCGGCCTCGGCGCCGCTACGGTGGACGTCGCCTACACCGCGATGGACTCGGTGAAGGACGTTCTCGACCAGATCAAGACCAAGCTTGTCTCGGCCTCGCAGCCGGGCGTCGACAAGTCGAAGATCCAGTCGGACATCTCCGAGTTGCAGCAGCAGTTGCAGACCTATGCCAACTCGGCGAGCTTCTCCGGCAACAACTGGCTTTCCGTCGATTCGAGTTCGTCGAGCTACAAGGCGACCCAATCGGTCGTCTCCTCCTTCAACCGCTCGTCCGACAACCAGGTCTCGATCAGCAC
>JBDZVC010000530.1:1449-2678 GCA_040255475.1 Phyllobacteriaceae bacterium
TGTCGATCGCCAACTCCAACTCGCAGTCGATCCTTTCGCTCTTCCGTTAAGAGCGCATCTAAGGGGACGGGCCCAATAAACCGGGCCAGGACGGGCCGCGCGCAAGCGCGGCCCGATTTCATTTTCGCACAAGCTTCGGCGGCTAGGTTCGGCACCGCGTAATTTGCGGGAGCTTCGCGCCGGTGCCTGAACAACTCCAGAACGTCGTCGAAAACCTTCGGAGTTTCGGGCCGAGAAGGCTCGCCATCCTCGCCGCCGTCGCGGTGCTGGTCATGGTGACCGTCGGCGCAGCCTCCTACTATCTCAACAAGCCGGCCTACGAGACGCTCTATGTTGGCCTAGACCGCTCGGACGTGAACCAGATCGGCCTCGTGCTGGGCGAAGCGGGCATCTCCTTCGATGTCGATGCCAAGGGAACCTCGATCCTGGTGCCGGCGGGCAAGGCTTCGCGGGCGCGCATGCTTCTCGCCGAAAAGGGCCTGCCGACCAGCGCCAATGCCGGCTATGAGCTCTTCGACAATGTCGGCTCGCTCGGCCTCACCTCCTTCATGCAGCAGGTAACGCGCGTGCGTGCGCTCGAAGGCGAGATCGCCCGCACGATCCAGTCGATCAACGGCGTGAAGTCGGCGCGTGTCCATATCGTCATGCCGGAGCGCGCCAATTTCCGCCGTGAAGAGCAGGAGCCGACCGCCTCGGTGATGATCCGCACCTCCGGCATCGACGCGCGCCGCACCGCGATGTCCATCCGCTTCCTCGTCGCTGCCGCGGTGCCAGGGCTGAACGCCGACAAGGTCACCGTGCTCGACACGATGGGCACGCTGCTTGCCGCCGGCGACGATCCGGCAAGCAACACCGCGAACCGCGCCTTCGGCGTTGAGCAGACGGTCGAGAGCGGAATCGAGAGCAACATCAACCGTGCGCTCGCGCCCTATCTCGGCGCGGAGAATTTCCGCGCCAGCGTGAAGGCTGTCGTGGACACCGACCAGAAGCAGATCGAGGAGACGATCTTCGACCCGAATTCGCGCGTCGAGCGCTCCGTGCAGACAGTGCGCACCAACGACAATTCGAACCGGCAGCAGACCTCGACACCGGTTTCGGTGGAGCAGAACCTGCCGACCGATCAGCCGGCGGCGGCGACCGAAGGTCCGAAATCGACCGAAAGCCGCGAGCGCAAGGAAGAGACGACCAATTACGAGATCAACTCCAAGAAGATCGCCACCAAGAGCGAC
>JBDZVC010000531.1:0-2671 GCA_040255475.1 Phyllobacteriaceae bacterium
AGCGCAGGGCCAATGTCGGCAGGACAAAGAGGTTGAGAAGCGTGGAGGTCACAAGACCGCCAAGGATGACGATCGCCATTGGGCCTTCGATCTCGTTGCCTGCCTCTCCGGTGGTGATCGCCAGAGGCAAGAGTGCCAATGCGGTGACGATCGCCGTCATCAATATCGGCACGAGACGCTCGGAAGCGCCCCGAACAGCGGTTTCCAAGCTCCAGAGCATGCCCTCTTTCTCGACGAGATGCTCGTAATGGCTGACGAGCATGATGGAATTCCGAAGGGAGATGCCGAACAGGGTGACGAAGCCCACCATGCCGCCAAGGGATAAGGAGCCGCCCGTCAGCATAACGCTCGCGACGCCTCCAACCAGCGCGAACGGCATGTTGAACAGGACAAGCACCACGGCGCGCCGGCTCTTCAAGGCGAGGAAGAGAAACAGGATAACGCCGAGACCCGCCATCAGACCGTAGACCAGAAGATCGCGCTGCGAGCGGCCGAGCGCTTCGCTTTCGCCGGAAAATACGGCGTATGTGCCTTTCGGCATGGTGATTTCGCGATCGACACGGCGCTGCGCCTCGCTGACGAAGCCGCCGATCGAGCGGCCTCCGACGGTCACGGACACCACCTGCACGCGCCGTCCCCCATCGTGCGTAATCTGATAACGCCCAGGAACCTGCCGCATTTGCGCCAAGTCCCGCAACGGCACCATAAGGCCGTCCGGGTTGCGAAGGAGAAGCGATCCGACCTGACTGATATCCTCACGGTCCGCGGGGCGCATGACGACGGATACATCGTAGCTTCTCACGCCCTGATATTCCTGCGCGACTGTGACGCCCTGATACGCCGACTGGATGGCGTCCATGACCTCGATGGGAGTAAAGCCCCAGCGGCTCAACCTAGCCTGGTCGAGCCGCACCGAGAACTCGGGCGTCCCGGGAGGAGCTTCCACCTGCACGCTGGCCGCCCCGCGCATGGAGGCCACCAGATGGGCGATCTGCAGGGAAACCCGGTCGATATTGTCGAGATCATCGCCGAACACGCTGATGACAACGGGTGCCGGCGTCCCGGAGATCGTCTCGTCGATCCTTTCGACCAGGAAAGTGTTGACCGATGTCGTGATCCCCGGGAACCGCGCCAGCGCGCTTCGGATCTGCTGGACCGTCCTGTCTTCCTCTTCGGGTCCTATCGCCTTCAGGTCGACTTCGAATTCGCTGAGTTGAACTCCGACGGGATCGACGACCTCGTTGGTACGCCCGGCACGCTGGGCGACCAGGCGCACTCCGGGAATCGCCATCAATGCTTTCGAGATATGCCCGCCGATGCGCATCGATTCTTCAAGCGACGTTCCGGGGGCAAGCCCCACATGAACGATGTAGTGACCTTCCTTCAGTTCAGGGATGTAGCTCGTCTGCAGGAAAGGAAGCGCTCCCAGTGCCGCAACGCCGGCGATCGCAACGGCTATCATGATTGGCCGAGCATGTCTTTCCACCACCGAGAGGAGCCTCATGTAGCCCGCCTTCAGCCGAGTGAGGAGCGGCGGTTCATGCGGTGCCAGCCGTCGGTTGGCCAGCAGGGCAAGCGACATGGCGGGCGTCAACGTCACGGCGATAATGAGCGAGGCTACGACAGCCAGAATGTAGGCGATGCCGAGTGGCGCGAAGAGTTTTCCCGCTACTCCGGACAGCGACAGAACGGGAACGAAGGCCGTGACGACGATCAGCGTGGCGAATACGACGGCGTTGCGGACTTCACCCGACGCGCGGAGCACGATGTTCAACGCATCGAAGGGGCGGGAAGTCCCAGTAGCTTCCCTCAGGCGGCGATAGATGTTCTCGACGTCGATGATGGCGTCGTCGACTACCTCTCCAAGAGCGATCGCCAGCCCGCCGAGCGTCATCGTGTTGAGTGTCATGCCGAATGCATCGAGGCCGATGACCGCGATCAGAATGGAGAGCGGAATGGCCGCCGCGGATATAAGCGCCGTGCGCGCGTTCAGGAGGAACGCGAAGAGGGTAATGACGACGAGCAACGCGCCTACAAGCAAGGACGTTTGCAGATGATGCATCGAGCGCGTGATGAAGTCCGCCGAACGGAACACGCCCAGTTGCAAAATGATCCCTTGTTTCGTGAGCTCCGGCTTCAAGGAGGTCAGGACCCGGTCGAGACCTTTCGTGACCGTCAGCGTGTCGCTGCCGTACTGGCTCTCGACGACGATCATGACGGCCGGTTTCCCCATCACCGATGCCGCTCCGACCGGGGGTGCGCCAGCATAGGTAACCTTGGCGACGTCGCCGATCTTGACCGCGGCCCCGTTGCTCCACTTGAGAACGACGCTGGCTAGCGCGGACGGAGTGTTTTGCTGGCCATCGACATTTACAAGGATACGCTGGTTCGCGTTTTCCACGAAACCCGCGCCGCGTACGCCTGTGGCCAGTTTCGCGGCGGCGATGACATCGTTTATCGACAGGTCGTGGTGGACGAGCTTGGCGGGATCGACCTGGATCTGGAACTGCCGCTCGACCCCTCCGAAGACGATAGCGTCGGCGACGCCCGGCACGCTTAACAATTGTGGTCTCACCATCCACTGCGCCGTGTCGTGCAGGTCCATGAGCGATCGGGAAGAGGAGGAGAGGCCAATCGTCAAAATAACGCTGGTCGATGTTGTAAGCGGAAG
>JBDZVC010000085.1:0-14533 GCA_040255475.1 Phyllobacteriaceae bacterium
CGCCCATGCGCTCCGTGATCAGGGCGTGCATCATGTCCATCGGCGCGATGCCGCCGCCGCAGGTCAGCCGATCGCGGTCCAGGATAAAGCGCGAGCGCTCGGGCTTCAGCGTTGGGAAGGCTTCCATCAGCGCTTCCACGTGCTCCCAGTGTATCGTGAAGCGGCGTTCGGCGAGCAATCCTGCCGCCGCCATCAGATAAGGTCCGCCGGCGATGCCACCGATCCGCACACCCTGGCGTGCGAGCCGGCGCAGGCAACTGATAACCGGCCGCACCATCCAGTCTTTCGGCTCGCCGCCCGCCGTCACGAATACGGTATGCAGCGAGCCCCGATCCGCAGGCAGTCGCTCCCCACGGACGCTCGCGCCGGATGACGAGACGGTCTCCTCGCCGGAGATGATGTAGTTTGTCCAGCGATAAAGCGGCCGTCCGGCGAGCCGGTTGGCCGCGCGCAGCGGCTCGACAGCGGTAGCGTAGGACATGAGGGCGAAGCCCGGTAGCGGGATGAAGCCGAAATGCTGGACACCGGGCGCTGACTCTAAAATCATGTCTCATTCATATCTGTGAACGTCCTTCCTGGACAAGGGCCAGCCGTTCCTTCTCGCATATTTCGCGATGGTCGAAGGATCTGCTCCATGCGCTATTCGTTTGCGTCTCTCATCGCCAACGCCTTTTCGGGCAACCGCAACTGGACGCCTGTCTGGCGCGAGCCGGAACCGAAGAGCCGTTACGATGTCGTCATCGTCGGCGGTGGCGGCCACGGCCTTGCCACTGCCTACTACCTTGCCAGGGAACATGGCATCCGCAACGTCGCCATTGTCGAAAAGGGCTGGCTCGGCTCGGGAAATATCGGCCGCAACACGACCCTCATCCGCTCCAACTACCTCCTGCCCGGCAACGAGCCCTTCTACGAGTGGTCGCTGAAGCTGTGGGAAGGGTTGGAGCAGGAATTCAATTTCAACGCCATGGTCTCCCAGCGTGGCGTACTCAACCTTTATCATTCCGACGCCCAGCGCGACGCCTTTGCCCGCCGCGGCAACGCCATGCGTATGCACGGCGTCGATGCCGAATTGCTGGACCGAGACGGCGTGCGCGGCATGCTGCCCTACTTCGACTACAACAATGCGCGCTTCCCCATCATGGGGGCGCTGCTGCAGCGGCGCGGCGGTACGGTTCGCCATGACGCGGTCGCCTGGGGTTATGGGCGCGGCGCCGACGAAATGGGCGTCGACATCATCCAGCATTGCGAGGTGACCGGCATCCGCGTTGAGAACGGGCGGGCCAGGGGCGTCGAGACGACCCGCGGCTTCATCGGCTGCGACCGGCTGGCGCTCGCGGCCGCCGGCAATTCGTCGGTTGTCGCCGCCATGGCAGGCCTCCGCCTGCCCATCGAGAGCCATGTTCTGCAGGCCTTCGTCTCCGAGGGCCTGAAACCCTTCATCGACACCGTCGTGACCTTCGGCGCCGGCCATTTCTACATCTCGCAATCGGACAAGGGCGGGCTGGTCTTCGGCGGTGATATCGACGGCTACAATTCCTATGCCCAGCGCGGTAATCTGGCGACGGTCGAGCATGTCTTCGAGGCCGGCCTCGCGATGATCCCCGGTTTGTCGCGCATCAAGGCGCTGCGCTCGTGGGGCGGCGTCATGGACATGTCGATGGATGGATCGCCGATCATCGACAAGACGCCGATCCCAAATCTCTATCTCAATTGCGGCTGGTGCTATGGCGGCTTCAAGGCGACGCCGGCCTCCGGCTGGTGCTTCGCCCATCTGATCGCTCGCGACGAACCCCATCCGGTGGCGCGCGAGATGCGGCTCGACCGCTTCGCCCGAGGCTATCTCATCGACGAGAACGGCCGCGGCGCCCAGGCAAATCTCCATTAGGAACCGACGATGGCTAGTCTCATCTCCTGCCCCCACTGCGGCACGCGCCCGAAGGAGGAGTTCACCATCCGCGGCGCCGTGCCCGACAACCGCCCGGCCTGGGGCGCGCCGATCGATGATCCGCAATGGTTCTCTGCCGTCTATCTGCGAACAAACCCGCGCGGACGCCTGCGCGAGCATTGGTATCATGGCGCGGGATGCGGCCGTTGGCTGATCGTCGAACGGGACAATCTGAGCCATACCGTCTACGACGTCGCCGACGCCCGGACGCGGGCGCTCGCGGGAGACCGGACATGAGTTCCCGGCGCCTCCCGAAGGGCGGCTTGATAGATCGTTCCCGCCCGATCGACTTCACCTTCGACGGACAGAAGCTCTCCGGCTTCGCCGGTGATACGCTGGCCTCGGCCCTGCTCGCCAACGGCCGCCGCCTCGTCGGCCGCAGCTTCAAGTACCACCGCCCGCGCGGCATCCTGACCGCGGGCTCCGCCGAGCCCAATGCGCTGGTGACCGTCGGCACGGGCGGGCGGCGTGAGCCCAATGTGCGCGCTACGATGGCGGAGCTTCACGAAGGCATGGTTGCCGAGAGCCAGAACCGCTGGCCTTCGCTCGGCTTCGATCTGGGCGCGGTCAACCAGCTCTTCTCGCCCTTTCTCGCCGCCGGCTTCTACTACAAGACCTTCATGTGGCCGGCAGCCCTTTGGGAGAAGCTCTACGAGCCGCTGATCCGCCGAGCGGCGGGGCTCGGCAAGGCCACCTATGAGCGCGACCCGGACCGCTTTGAAAAGCGCTGGGCGCATTGCGACCTATTGGTGATCGGTGCCGGTCCCGCCGGACTGATGGCGGCACTGACCGCGGGGCGTTCCGGCGCGCGTGTCGTCCTCGTCGACGAGCAGTCGCTTCCGGGCGGCTCTCTCCTCGGCGAGCGCGAGAGCCTGGGCGACGTGGAGGCGTCTGACTGGGCCCGGCGGGTAGCGGACGAGCTCGACACCATGCCGAATGTGCGGCTGCTTCCGCGTACGACGGCCTTCGGCTGGTACGATTCCAACGTGTTCGCCGCGCTCGAACGGGTACAGAAGCATCGCGCCGAAATAGACGAAGCGCTTCCAGTCGAGCGGCTTTGGCGCATCGTCGCGAAGCGTGCCGTTCTGGCAAGCGGGGCCGAGGAGCGGCCGCTGGTGTTCGGCGGCAACGACCGACCCGGCGTCATGATCGCCGGTGCCATGCGCACCTATCTCAACCGCTACGCCGTGGCGCTGGGCGGGAAAGTCGCGATCTTCACCAATGGCGATGCCGGGTACCGCACGGCGCGCGACCTGCAGGCGCACGGCGTCGAGGTGGCGGCGCTGATCGACAGCCGTCCTGCCGTCTCCGGAATGTCGGCTGCAACTCGGACCATTCCCGGCGGGCTGGTGACGCGTACCTTCGGTGGGAAACGCCTCAAAGGCGTCGAGATCCTCAGCAATGGGAAATACGAGCGGGTCGGCGTCGACGCGCTGGCCATGTCGGGCGGCTACACGCCGATCATCAATCTCGCCTGCCAGCGCGGCGGCCGTCCCATATGGAATGAAGGCCTGCAAGCCTTTCTCGCGCCGGAGACCGATGGGTTGGCGGTGGCCGGTTCCGCTGCCGGCGTCTATGGTCTCGCCGACTGTCTCCGTGACGGTATCGAGAAAGGCAAGGCCGCTCTCGGCGAACTCGGCATCAAACCGGCTCGCTTCGATCCGCCGAAGACGACGGAAGAGGCCGGAACCGGATTCAAGGCGCTTTGGCATGTCAAGGAGTCGCGCTCCAAGGCCTTCGTCGATTTCCAGAATGACGTGGCCGTCTCCGATCTCGGCCTAGCGGTACGCGAGGGCTACGGCCATATCGAGCACGCGAAGCGCTACACGACCACCGGGATGGCTACCGACCAGGGCAAGCTGTCCAACCTGAACGCGATCGGCATCGTCGCCGAGGCGCGAGGGAAGTCGCCGGCGGAGATCGGCACGACGACCTTCCGCCCGTTCTATACGCCGGTTTCGTTCGGCGCGATCGTCGGCGCCAATCGCGAGAAGCATTTCCAGCCGGTGCGCAAATCCCCACTGCACGGCTGGGCCGAAGCGAATGGCGCCGTCTTCGTCGAAGCCGGACAATGGTATCGCTCTGCCTGGTTCCCGCGCGACGGCGAGAACCATTGGCGCCAGAGCGCGGATCGCGAGGCGGCCAATGTCCGCGCCAATGTCGGCGTCTGCGATGTCTCCACCCTCGGCAAGATCGAAATCTTCGGGCCCGACGCATCGGAATTCCTGAACCGGGTCTATTGCAACGGCTTCGCAAAGCTGCCGGTCGGGAAGGCACGCTATGGGCTGATGCTGCGCGAAGACGGCTTCATCTACGACGACGGAACGACGAGCCGCTTCGCCGAGCATCATTATTTCATGACCACGACGACGGCGCAGGCCGCCGGCGTCATGGTGCATCTGGAATTCTGCGCCCAGGTCCTGTGGCCGGATCTCGACGTGCGCTTCGCCTCGGTCTCCGACCAATGGGCGCAGATGGCGATCGCCGGACCGAAATCGCGCGCCGTGATCGCCGAACTGGTGGACCGCGACATCTCGAACGACGCGTTCCCCTTCCTCGCCGCAGCCGACGTCGCGGTGCTTGGCACGCTGCCGGCGCGCCTCTTCCGCATCTCGTTTTCCGGCGAACTAGCCTACGAGCTTGCCGTGCCGGCGCGTGCGGGCAAGCGCGTTGCCGACGCCGTCATGGAAGCGGGCGCGAAACACGGCATCATGCCCTACGGCACGGAAGCGCTCTCCGTGCTGCGCATCGAGAAGGGTCATGTCACCCATTCCGAGATCAATGGCACGGTGGTGCCGGATGATCTCGGCATGGGGAGGATGGCGTCGCAGGCCAAGGACTATGTCGGCCGTGCGATGCTCGGACGGGAGGCGCTGACGGCGGAGGATCGAATGCAGCTTGTCGGGCTAAGGCCTGTGGGCGCCGACCGCCTCATCCGGGCCGGTTCCCATCTTCTGGAGCGTGACGCGTCGCCCTCGACCGGGAACGACCAGGGTCACGTCACCTCTGCTTGTTATTCGCCCACGCTCGGCCACCACATCGCCCTGGCGTTGCTCAAGCGCGGGCGCGCCCGCCATGGCGAAGAGATCAGGGTATGGGACGGGCTGCGCGGAGAGGAATTCCCCGTCATCGTCTGCGAGCCTGCCTTCGTCGACCCGGAGAACGAGAAACTCCATGCCTGACATGACAGTGAAGACGGCCCGTCCCACGTTCGAGCCTCGCGTGACGCTCCGCCTGCCGGAAGCGCCGGCAATCCTGTATATCCTGGCTTCGCGCGGCAAGTGCGACAGCGTTGCCGAAAAACTCGGCAAGATTGCTGCTGCCGGCCGTTTCATTCTGCGCCCCGCGGGGCCTGACAAATGGCTGGCGCTTGCCCCTGCCGCGGAAGCCTCCTGGCTCATGGCCGAATTGCGGAAGGCGCTTGCCGACACGGCATCGCTCCTCGATCAGAGCGACGGTCGCGTGTTGATCGAACTGTCGGGCCGCGAGGCACGCGAAGCGCTCGCCAAGGGCACCGGAGTGGATCTTGATCCGAGCATTTTTCCCATTGGCCGCGCCGCAATCACATCCTTCGGCCATATGAACGTGCACTTGACCCGTGCCGCCGCAGATAGCTACGCGCTTATCGTCACGCGCAGCTATGCGGAAGCGTTGTGGGAAACGCTGGTCGAGGCCGCCCGCGAATTCGGTTGTGACGGACCTTCAACGCTGCCTGACAAGCCCTGAGGAACGACATGAGATTCGTCTGATCCGGACCGGCAGCCGTCTCCCAAGGAGACAGGTCAGCCGGTACGGCTGTCGGCCGGAATGCTGTCCTGCCGCGTGGCGATGCGGCTCTGGGGGCGAGGAAAGATCACCTTTGCCAGTAGGCCGGGATTGGCGTCTTCCAATATCACGCTGGCATCGTGGATGTCGGCTATTGCCCGGACCAGGCTCAGCCCTAGTCCCGTTCCCGGGGAAGTCCGGCTTCGTTCGAGACGATACAGACGCCGGAAAACCTTCTCGCGCTCATCGGGAGGAATTCCGGGGCCGTTGTCTTCGACGCCGCTCACGATCGCATCGCCGGTTACCTCCGCGAAAAGGCGCGCATGCGTGCCTTTCGGACAGTGCCGGAGGACGTTCTCAACCAGGTTCGAGAAAAGCTGCATGATCAACTGGCGGTCGCCTTCCATCATGCACGGATTGCCGGGCACGGCGGTCACGATCGACATTCCCGCATCCTCGAGCGCTCCGCCGAACAGTTCGGCGACCTCCTCGATAACCTTGCTCAAATCCAGGGGCTCGAACCGGGCCCGGCGTGCCCCCGATTCGATCTGCGCAATCCTGAGCAAAGCCTCGAAAGTGCCGTTGATCTGCTGGACTTCGGCATCGGCGGCATCGATTTCCTCCTCGGCGGACTGGCCGCGGACCAGCTTTCGGCGCGCCTCCTCCAAGCTGATCCCAAGGCGGTTCAGGGGCGTCTTCAGATCGTGCGCGATGTCGCTGCTCACCTGCCGCATGCCCTCGACATTGCTTTGCAAGCGGCCCAAGGCGAGGTTTATATCGTGGGAAAGAAGGGCAATATCGTCCCGCTCGCCATGGAGCGGAATTCTGGCAGCCAGATCCCCATGAGCGATCCTGTCCATCGTTTCCCGAACGGCCTGAAGGCGGCGCTCGGCACGGGTGGCAATCAATGTGCCGCCGGTCACGGACAGGATGAGGACCAGAATGGAAGTCCATGCGAGACTGCCGAGCGTAAGGTCCTTGAGGTCCTCGATGTCGCGGTAGCTTTCGCCGACGACGAGCCGTGTGTCGCGGACCGGACCGGCTAAGATGCGATACTCGAAATCCGATCTTAGCCCAAGCGATGCGGCCGGCAGGGTGGACCATCCATCTGGCACATCAATGAGAGGTATGTTCCCTTCCAGCTTCGATCCGTCGTGCCCGATTACCAGATAGACCGCGTTATGATGTCGGGCCGCTTGTATGTCGACGCGAACGGCATCGAGGAAATCGATCCGGTCGTCGTCGTATGTCCCTGCGAGAGACTGAAAGGTCTGGCGGACTGCTTTGTCGTGCCGCTGATACATGTCCAGCTCGATGAGCTGATAGACGACGAAACCGGTGAGGACGAATGCGCCGAAGAAGAGCGCACCGAATGTGAGCGCAAGGCGAAACGGGGTGCTGCGTGCAAGGTCACCTCGGCGCATGAAGGGCATAGCCGGTATTGCGTATGGTATGCAGCAGTGACGTCCGGAAAGGCTTGTCGATCTTTGCCCGGAGGCGGCTGATGTGCGACTCGACAACGCTGGTGCCGGGATCGAAGTTGATCCCCCACACCCTGTCCAGAAGCATTGTCCTCGTCAGGACGCGCCCGTCCGCCCGCATGAGCACTTCAAGCAAGGCGAATTCCCGCGGCTGCAGGTCGAGAGCCTTGCCCCCGCGGGTAACACGCCGGCGGATGAGATCCATCGACAAATCCGCTACCTGAAGCCGGGTTCGCTCCGTCGTGGCGGGCGGGCGTCGGGAAAGGGCGTTCACGCGGGCAAGTAACTCGGCGAAGGCGAAAGGCTTGACCAGATAGTCGTCGCCTCCGGCCTCCAGTCCTTCGACACGGTCGTCGATGCCGCCTATCGCAGTAAGGAAGAGGACCGGGGTTCTGTTGCCGGCCGAGCGAAGGGCCTTCACCAGCGACAAGCCGTCGAGATCCGGGATCATACGATCGACAATGACGACCTCGTACTGCTCCCGCAACGCCTGGAAGAGCCCGTCCTGGCCATTTGCGAGAACATCACAGACATGGCCTTCCTCGGAAAGGCCGTGGGATACGAAATTCGCCGTCTTGGCGTCGTCTTCAATCAGCAGGAGCCGCATTTCTTCTTCAGCATTACCATTGGATCGTCAGCCATAGTTGCCCGATCGAACTCACATCTTCCGGCCTCCAAACTTACGGATCGGTAAGTTCTCCGCACGTTGTCTGCAACAATTTAATTCTACACCGGAAAACAGGTTTTACGGAAAGACAGATAATGTACAAAGTCGGCGTTCCTCTTATCATATTTGCAGCGTGGGGACTTGCAGGCTGCATGTCGACCGTAGCGCGAGCGGACGATGTCAAGGTCAGCGTCTCGCCGTCCGCGCCAGCCTATGTGTCGATCGCGGCGGCACGCGACACGCCCCAGGAGACCGTCATCGACGGTGAGGCTGCCCTGCCGATGACTTCCAGGGCTTTCGGGTTCACTGGTGGCGTGGATGCACGGATCGATCCGCCTGACGGCCGGCCGTTCGAGGTCAGAAACGTCAAGGTCGTCCCTCGCCCAAGGCCCAGGAAACTCGGCGCCGAGGCTTATTTCACCGTCCATACCGGTCGCCATCTCCCGCCGGGAACGCATGTGACCCTCACCTATGACAACTATCCGGCACGCTGAAGCCATCGGCCCGAAGAGACGCCCGTGATAGCAGGATCGAGGCAGATGCCGAGCGAGCATTTCCCGCAATTGCGCGACCCCCATAGCGGTTCCCAAGGCGCTTCAGCGCGGACACGGGATGAAGCGATGCGAGTGAGAACCGGCTGGAGGAATTCGCGTGCCGCCAAGGTCCTCCGCTCCATCGGCATCGCCGTGCTCGCGGTGGTGCTGACGATAGGCGCATATGCCGGGATCCTGCAGCTTACAGGCAATTTTCATCCGGTTATCGCAGCTACCCTCTATCGATCCGCGCAACCAAGCGCGGCTGAAATAAGGCGGTACCATGCGGTGTACGGAATACGGACGATCGTCAATCTGCGCGGGGAACACGACCGGGCCAGTTGGTACGAAGCGGAAGCAACCGAGGCGAAGCGACTCGGCATCACGCTGATCAACTTCGAGATGTCGGCAGGTCAACAGCTCACACAGGATCGGGCGGCCAAACTCGTCGCTATCCTCAAGCATGCCGAAAAACCGATACTCATACACTGCAAGGGAGGAGCGGACCGGAGCGGTCTGGCATCGGCACTCTACCTGGCGGCGGTCGCCAAACAAGGCGAGCAGGCGGCGGAAAGCCAGATATCGATCCGGTACGGCCATATTTCGCTGCCTTTCGCCCCGGCCTACGCCATGGACCTCACATTCGAGGCACTCGAGCCCTGGCTTGGCTTTCCGCACTCCTGAACCGAATAACGCGTCTTTCGTCATGCCCGCCGCTGCATGGAGCAAAAGGCCTGAGAAAGCCGGACGCCACCACAGGTGGCGATGATAGCCGCTGGATCGGCAGGCCGCATCTCCTTACAAAATTGTATATTTCGCGATGTGCTGACGTAATATTGTTATTCGATGCTAATCGTAGGCAATATTCCTTATAGATAAACTTCATGCTGCCAATATCCGCGTTCATCATCTGCAAAGATGAAGAGCTTTATGTAGAGCGGTGCATCCGGAGTGTATCGCTGTGCGCCGAGATTATATTGGTGGACTGCGGTTCCACCGATGGTACGCTGGAAGTTGTCCGGAGGCTGCAAAAGGAAGGTTTACCTCTTCGGTTCATCTTCGAGCCGTGGCGAGGCTACGGGGGGCAAAAGCAGTTCGCGCTGGAACAGTGCTCACAGGAATGGTGCCTCAGCATCGATTGTGACGAGCGGTTAAGCCCGAAGCTCGCCGACGCCCTGCCGGACCTTATCTCGCAAGGCGATGTCGCTGCCTGGAAGATCACCCGATACGACTATCTTCCCGGGTTTGGTTACGTGTCGCCGCGCACGCATGAGCGTTTTCATGTGAGGCTTTTTCGGCGGGGCCTTGGAGCTTTCAACCCGGACGATCGCGTCCATGAAGGCATTAGAGTGAATGGCCGCGTCGAAAAAGTGGAACAGGGCGGGCTGCTGCACTTCCGTCCTCTCCCACTGTCCGAGCAAATACTCAAGGAGAACAACTACTCGACGCTCAAGGCGACCATGAAGGCCGAGAGAGGGCTACCCCCACACCCGCTCAAAATGATCGCGAGCCCGCCGGTATTCTTTCTACGTTGGTATCTTCGATACGGCCTTTGGAAATACGGTTGGCCCGGGTTCATACGGGCGGCGAACGGGGCGATATATTCCTATCTGACCGAAGCAAAACGATATGAGTCCGCCGCTTTGCGGAGGGTGCCACCGGTAGAACCTGAAGGGCCGCCGGGATATTGAACTGGACGACGAAGCTGGGCCAAAGCCGATGTCCGGCCGGTCTCATCCTCGACGGGTAATCGTAGGTAAAGCGTCACTGGATCGGTCGGGCTTCTTTCGGCTGGCATCCTTCCGTCAGAATGTCGTTTGCAGCGCCCGTGGCCTCGAACAGATGGTACTTCTCGATGATGCGCGCCCCAGCGGGGCGCGCGATGACGGCGAGCGGCGTGACGGAACGGAAACAGGCGCCTAAATCGTAACGCGCGACGTCCTTCTCCTTGATGAGAACGAGCGCCGGTTGTTGCGCAAGCGAGGGCGGCCGGGGCTGGAATGTGTAGCGCTCCCGATCGATGATTTCCTGCACCGAGCCGGGGTGGGCGCTGTGGAATGCCAGTTCCCCGGTCAGTCCATAGTCGGTCGTGGCTATCCACCCCGCTCCGACCTGTTGCCGGTATCTCTCGACCTGTTCCGTGAGTCGGGACCATCCCAGCAAAAGATCGGCGGGAGTACGCCACGGGAGAGTAGCCCCCACGGAGGTCGCAAGAAGCGCCGAGGCAATAGCGAGGCCCCCAATTCCTATGGGCGCGGCCGAGTGGGCCATGCGCCGCAGGAATTTTGAGCGGACGACAGACGCCGCCGACATTGCAGCCAGAATGGCTATCGCCGGATAGGCCGGAGCCGGCCAGTTTCCCTGCACTCTGTCGTGCAGGGAATGGAACAGCATGTAGAGAAGCAGGGGGCCGATGGTCGATCCCAGGAACAGGACGGGCGCTCTACTGTCCTTGTTGAAGCCACGGAATGCTTCGGCAAGCGCCAGGGCGTAAAAAACGGCGATGAGGGGATTGAGCAGCCCGGCTTGCCCGGCGAGAAATTCGCCCAAATATCGCAACGTGAAGCCGCCATCATCGATGCGACCGAATTGCTTGTGGAACGACACCCACTGATGCCCCTCGTTCCAGACGATTACGGGAAGGAAGACCGCGAGCGCGGCAAGGCCGCCGGCGTATAGCCAGGGACTGGCGAGCCAGCGCCTCGCATTACGGTCAGCAACGCACCAGGTGACCAATCCAAGCCCCAGGAAGAGGTTGGTGTATTTCGACACGCAGCCCAATCCGGCGAGCAATCCTACCACGATCCATAGCAGCGGGTTTTCCGTCCGCCTGAGGCGTGCCAGCGCCCAAACAGCCAGAGCCCAGAACATGACAGACGGGCTGTCCGGAGTAGCGATGAGGGCCAGGCCGCCCATAAGGAACATGGCATTGAGCCAGAGCGCAGCCAGGCCGGCGATCCGCCGGCCGAGCCCAAGTTCGACGGCCGTGCAGTACACCCCCATCGTGGTGACAAGCATCGACAGGACGACAGGCGCTCTGATGCCGAGCGCGCTGTCGCCGAGCAGGCGGGTGGAGGCCGATATCCACCACGCGATCATCGGAGGATGATCGTAATAGCCGATCGAGGGAAAGCGCGACCACAGCCAGTAGTATGTTTCGTCGGGGGCGAGCCCCATTCGCGCCGCAGCCCAGAGGCGAAACAGGGTCAATGCCCCGACGATAAGCACCAGGGACGACACGCTCCGGCCGATGCCGGCATCCGTTTCAGCGTGCACGCCAGGTGATCGCCGAGTTGGTGACATAGTTCCAGGCCGCGCCGACAGCGGCGCCGGCAAGGCCCGCCAGCCACCAGCGCGGCTCGCTTTCATAGAAGACCGTGGAAACGCCGACACCGGCGACCACACCGAAGCTGCACAGACCGGCGAACATCCCCAATCCTGTAAAGAACCGCCAGCCTCTCCGTCGACGATCACGGTAGGTGAGGGCGTTGTTTATCGTATAGTTGAACGTCATCGCGACCAGCATCGCGGTTGTCTGGGCTGGGGTGAAGGTCAGTCCGTTCACGAGGAGCAGCCGCAACGTGGCCAGATGAACTATCACGCCCGCGGACCCTACCATGCCGAAGGCGAGAAATCTCGTCGAGACGAGATCTCCCGAAGCCTTGGCAACCAGAAGCCCCAGATATTCAAGGACAACAGAAGCGTCGAGCTTGCTTTCGCCATGGAGCCGCTGCCCGAACCGGTAGGGAATCTCCCGGATCCGAAGCGGTTCCCGGGTCGTTGCCACGATATCCAGCAGGATCTTGAATCCCTGCTGGGACAGGCGAGGCGCGGCTGCGTCGACGATCTCATGCCGTAACATAAAAAACCCGCTCATCGGGTCGCTGAGTTCGATCCCGAGCAATGATTTGGCAAGCCTGACAGCCAGCCTGCTGCCCCACGCGCGGATAGTTCCAAACCCCTCGGCGGCACTGCCGCCCGTGTTATAGCGGGTCGCGACCACCAGGTCAGCGTCGGTTGTCTTGAGCAGGTTGAACATTTCCGGCAGGCATTTTTCGTCATGCTGCAGGTCTGCATCCATCACCGCGACGATCGGTGCCGAACTGGACAACATACCTTCGAGACATGCTCCGGACAGTCCGTGTCGTGCAATTCGGCGGAGGCCACGAACCCGACGGTCGGCTGTCGCTATGCGGCGGACTGCCTGGATCGTACCGTCCTTGGAATCGTCGTCGGCGAAGACCACTTCCCAGCGAATTCCGGCAAGGGCGTCGGCCAGCCGCTCGACAAGGAGGGGAATGTTTGCCTTCTCGTTCAGGGTCGGCACGACCACAGTCAGCTCCGGCCCCGGCTGCGGGCCGACGATCGTGTCGGCTTGCCGCGTCAGAGTGGGCGGCGGCATATCGGGAGCGCGTTCCCATGCGGATTCCTGACTGGTCATCTCAACGTCGCCTCACGGGCAAAACTACGATCCTGAAATCAGGGAATCCAGCCAGATCCTGGACCAGCCATGTCGGCGGGCCGGCAACCTCGAACCGGCCACCGAGTTGACGATTGTATTGGTCGAACCTGGCATCCTCGTGTCCGAACTCCGCAGCGCCAATGAAGAAACCTGCCGTCCGCGAGAGGAGTCGCCGATCATCCATGTATTTGAAATGACGGGGATCGCCTGAAGGCACCTCGATGGGCACACCCGGTCCAAGGGCCGCTCCGATCTTGCCGCCCTGGATCCAGTCGGGAGCTATGGCGAACGCATCCGGTGCGGAAAGGCCAATCGTCGTTTTGCGCGCGCTCAGTCGGGACCAACTGACGCTTTGCCAGCCGACATCGTACCGAGAGGCTTGGGGGAAGATCAAACGGGTGAACGCCGCGGTGCGCGTTTGCAGGATGAACGCGATCGCCAGGACCGCCACCGTTACTGCGGCAACGACGAAGGACTTGCGTGTTGTACCACCCAATCGGCCGGCGTTGCAGTGGCACCAGTGGCCGACCATCGGGAATCCGAAGAGAAATCCGCTCATGGACCAGTGAGGCAGGGAATGGCTGCTGAACAAAGCGATAATGTCGAAGAAAGCGATGGTCGGAATGGAAAGCAATGTGAAAAAACGATCCGCGGCCGAAGCCGTGGCGTCGGTTCCGCGCCAGATCAACACCATGATGAGGGCCCAGGTCGTCGGCCAGACATAGGCGGCCTGGCCGGCCAGGGTCACGAGGAGGTTGTCCGGATGCAGCATGTGGGCACCATGCTGCAGTGCGCGTCCACCCTGGAAGGCGAAAGAGGCCCATTGGTGATCCATATTCCAGATCATCACCGGAAGCATTCCGAGCACCGCGATCAGACCGGCCAGCCATGGACCCGGGCGGCGCAGTTCCTCGCGCCCTCTTCGCGTCGCGAGCAATATTAGAGCGGCGGAAACGCAAAAGAGACCGGCCTGATATTTTGACATGAGCGCAAGCGCCAGCATCATACCGGCCGCAACCCAGCGCAAAAGCGCCCGTCTTCTGTCGCCTGCGATCAGGATGGGCGCGACTGCCCGCGCGCTCGCCAGCAGGAAAAAGTCAAGCGGCCCGTCCGGGACTACAAAGTGCCCTGCCGATATGAAGAAGAACGGAGCGATTGAAAACCATGCAACGGCCCAAAAGCCCGCATTCCGCCCATACGCGATTTTCGTCAGGTCGTACAGAAGCAGGGAGGACAGCGAGCCTAGGAGCACATAGGGGAACCTGACGACGAATGGATGCTCCGACCGGGCTATGTCGGCGGCAAGTCGCGCAAGCGCGAAGCCGATCGGCGGGTGATCGAAGTATGAGAGGGAATGCGTTCGCGACACGACGATCGCGTAAGCCTCGTCTACCGTGAGCGGCAGTAGCGCCGATAGTCCGAGCCGCAGGAGCAATACGGCGCCGATCAGCAGGAGTACGGCGCGTGTAGCGGTCTCGTCATCTGCAGGAAACAGCCATTGTCGCCTGCGATCGGCGGAGAGGCCCTGAAAATCGTCGGCAGGGCGCTTTTCAGGCGCGTTGACCAAGGCAAGGCCGGATCGATATTGCATAAGCGATGCCTTGTCGTCGTGACGCGAGTTTCCGTATGCGTCGAGCATCTCATGCCGTGCGGTATTGAGAGCGCCTCTGAATATGAAGG
>JBDZVC010000532.1:0-2665 GCA_040255475.1 Phyllobacteriaceae bacterium
TTTCCGGGCAGCCTGGTCGATGCCATGCGGGCTGGAATGAGGATGAGGACGGACATGAAGGCGACAGAATTCCCCTGAAACGAGTGCCGGCAAAGTGGCAAAACGTCTCACTTGAAAGCGTCCTTATAGGTGTTGCAACGGGGAAGCAAAAGACCTAGTTTTCCGCGCGATTTGGACGGCTCCGGAGGGGAATCGGAACAGCCGGTGCAAAGCGGGCCGGCCTCTTTTCCGCACAAGCCGCGAAATATGGAGCCTTAGGGGCGTATGGACTCTTTCGAATATAACAAGATTATCGGCGCACTCCTTGGAACGGTCTTCGTCGTTTTCACGATTTCCCTCGTTTCGGATTCCCTGTTCTACTCCCCCAACCCGGAGAAGCCCGGTTTCGCCATCGAGGCGCAGGAGGCACCCGCTGCCGGCGGCGGAGCCGCGACGAAGGAAAACCCCGCCAAGGAGCCCATCGCGCCGCTGCTTGCCAAGGCCGATATCAATAAGGGCGCGACGATCTTCAAGCGCTGCGAGGCCTGCCACGACGCCACCAAGGGCGGCCCCAACAAGGTCGGCCCGAATCTCTGGGGCGTGGTCGAGCGGCCGATCGCCTCGCATCCGGGCTACAGCTATTCGGCCGGGATGAAAGCTTTCTCCGACGGCAGCAAGAAGCATTGGGACTATCAGCTCATCAGCGAATTCATCACCAAGCCGAAGGCCGAGGTGCCGGGCACGGCAATGGGTTTCGCCGGCCTCTCGAAGATCGACGAGCGCGCCGACGTGATCGCCTATCTGCGTACGCTGGCAGACACGCCGGAGCCGCTTCCGTCGCCTGACGCCGCCAAGCCGGCGGCTGCCGAGGGCGGCGCGGCTGCGAAGCCTGCGGAAGGCGCGAAGCCGGCAGAAGGTGCCAAACCCGCCGAGGGCGCCAAGCCGGCGGATAATGCGGCCAAGCCGGCAGACGAGGCCAAGCCTGCGGAAGGTGCCAAGCCGGCCGACAACAATGCGAAGCCGGCCGAGGGTGCGGAGAAGCCGGCAGAAGGCTCAACCGCGCCGAAGCAGTAAAAGCGGTATCCAGTCGAAACATCAAAGCCGGGTCCAGCCCGGCTTTTTTGTACCAACCGCGTTGACGGGCGCCATGGAGTACCGGTTCATTGCGACGACTTGCTATTTCCGCGTTGCGGCCCAACTTTGACCAAGCCAACCGGCCAAAGGATATGCAATGAAGATCCCGCGACGGATATTTATTGGAGGCTCGCTGGCGGCGTTGTTGCCGACCGGTACGATGCGGGTTCTGGCCGAGGGCGAAAAGGAAGGCTGGCGCTCGTCGTCATCGCTGGTGAGACCGTCGAAATACGGCGATGCCTTCGCACACTATGATTATGTCAATCCCGCCGCACCGAAAGGCGGCGAAACGCATTCCGTTTCCATCGGCACCTTCGACAGCTTCAACCCTTTCATCGTGCGCGGCACGCCTGGAGCCGGGCTCGGCTCCTTCGGCGGAGACCTCTATGACACGCTGATGAAGCAGGCGAATGACGAGCCCGGCGTAAGCCATGCGCTCATCGCCGAAGCGTTCAAGTTTCCGGAAGACTATTCGTCGGCCACCTACCGGCTGAACGCAAAGGCGCGCTGGCATGACGGCAAGCCGATCACCGCGGAAGACGTGGTCTGGTCGTTCAATTTCCTGAAGGCCAACAGCCCGCTCTACACTCGCTATTTCGCCAATGTCACGGAAGCCGTGACGAATGCCGACGGCGAGGTCGAGTTCCGCTTCAACCAGAAGGGAAACCGCGAGCTTCCGCACATCATGGGCGATCTCGCCGTGCTGCCGAAACATTGGTGGGAAGGCACTGATGGTTCCGGCAAGAAGCGCGATGCCACGGCGCCGACGCTGGAGCCGCCGCTCGGTTCCGGTCCCTACAAGATCGGAAGCTTCCGCGCCGGCTCGGAGATCGTCTGGGCGCGCGTCGAGGACTATTGGGCGGCCGATCTCGGCGTGAATGCCGGGCGCAACAATTTCGACCGCAAGAAATACGTCTATTTCCGTGACGAGAACGCCGCCTGGGAGGCCTTCACCAAGGGCGGCTATGACGATTTCCGCGTCGAGAACCGCTCGCAGCGCTGGGCGACCGGCTACGACTTTCCGGCCTTCAAGGCGGGCGACGTCATAAAGCGCGAATACGAGACGACCGCCGGGAAGCCGATGCAGTGTTTCGTCATGAACATACGTCACGCGCAGTTCAAGGACCGGCGGGTGCGCGAGGCACTGACCTTCGCGTTCGACTTCGAGGACATGAACCGGACGCTTTTCTACAATTCCTACAAGCGTACCCAATCCTATTTCCAGGGAACGGAACTCGCCTCGCGCGGCCTGCCCGAAGGCAAGGAACTGGAAATCCTGAATACGGTGAAGGACGAAGTGCCGCCGGAGGTCTTCACCAAGGAATTCAAGCTGCCGGTCTACGACACGCCGCAATCGGAGCGGACGAACCTTCGCCAGGCCTTCGAGCTTCTGAAGCAGGCGGGCTGGCAGCCAAAGGGGCGCACGCTGGTCAACGACAAGGGCGAACGCTTCACGATCGTCTTCCTCGGCAACGATCCCTCCGACGAACGCGTCGTCGGCCCGTTCATCGCCAATCTGCGCAAGCTCGGCATCGACGCCAGCCTGCGCATC
>JBDZVC010000533.1:0-2652 GCA_040255475.1 Phyllobacteriaceae bacterium
GGAGCCAAGACGTGGATCGCAGGCTGACTGAACAATTCGACATTTCCGAAGACGAAGTGAAGCGGGTCGTCGCCGATACAATTGGCGGCGCCGACGATGGCGAGCTCTTCCTTGAATATCGGGAAGGCGAGGCACTGATGTTCGACAATGGCCGCCTGAAGACGGCCAATTTCTCGACCGACCAGGGCTTCGGACTGCGCGCCGTTGCCGGCGAGGCGAGCGGGTACGCGCATGCCAATGATTTCTCCGAAGCCGCACTGAAGCGCGCCGCCGATGCCGTCTCGACGGTCAAGGACGGCTATTCCGGCACGCTCGCCGCGCCGCCGCAGGGCACCAACCGCCACCTCTACGGCGAGGAGAACCCGATCGCCGCGCCTGGCTTCGAGGCAAAGGTGAAGCTCCTTCAGGAGATCGACGCTTTCGTGCGGGCCAAGGACCCGCGCGTGCGGCAGGTGACCGCGTCGCTCGCCGCCTCGTGGCAGCATGTCGAGATCATGCGCGCAGACGGCCACACCGTTCGAGACGTCCGCCCGCTGGTGCGCATGAACGTCGCGGTTGTGGTCGGCGACGGCGACCGCCAGGAAAGTGGCTCCTACGGCATGGGCGGGCGCAAATCCTTTGCGGAGTTCGTGGCCGAGGATTCATGGAAGCACGCGGCCGACGAAGCGCTGAGGCAGGCGCTTGTCAATCTGGAAGCCATCCCCGCCCCTGCCGGCACGTTCGATATCGTGCTTGCCAGCGGCTGGCCGGGCGTCATGCTGCACGAGGCTGTGGGCCATGGTCTGGAAGGCGATTTCAACCGCAAGAAGACCTCCGCCTTCGCCGGGCTGATGGGACAGCAGGTGGCCGCGAAAGGCGTCACCGTCGTCGATGACGGCACCATCGCCGAGCGGCGCGGTTCGCTCACCATCGACGACGAGGGCACGCCGACCAACCGCACCGTGCTGATCGAGGACGGAAAGCTCGTCGGCTACATGCAGGATCGGCAGAACGCCCGGCTGATGGGCATGAAGGCAACCGGCAACGGAAGGCGTGAATCCTACGCCCACGAACCGATGCCGCGCATGACCAACACCTATATGACCGCCGGCGGCTACGAACCGTCCGAGATCATCTCCTCGGTGAAGAACGGCATCTACGCCGTCTCCTTCGGCGGCGGGCAGGTGGATATCACCTCGGGCAAGTTCGTCTTCGGCTGCACGGAAGCCTACATGATCGAGGACGGCAAGGTGACAAGGCCGATCAAGGGCGCGATGCTGATCGGCAACGGACCGGACGCCATGCACCGCGTCACGATGGTCGGCAACGACATGAAGCTCGACACCGGCATCGGCATGTGTGGCAAAGGCGGGCAAAGCGTGCCGGTCGGCGTCGGTCAGCCGCATCTGAGGATGAACCAGATGACGGTCGGCGGCACTCGGACGTAAAGCGACAATCTTCTGTTCGGCTACGCGGGCGGGTCAGGCGATCGGCCCGCCGCAATCCTGTTCCGTACGGCCTCCCCCCGCTCGGTCCGTGTCGTAACTTGACGCTGGATAGCCGCCGGTCCAAATATTCCCGCACGGGCTAGGGGCAGCTTGAGTTGACGCACCACTCCTGGTTGTCGTCGCGATCCAGGCTGACGAACGCCCACCAAAAGGAGATAACCGTGAAAAAGAAATCGTTCATCGCGCTGGTCGCGTCGCTCGCCTCCGGCCTCGTGCTTTCGATCGGCGCGCCGTCCGCTGCAATGGCCGCCGGGGACGGGGCAACCAGCATCGTCGTCGGCGCGGACACCACCTTCCCGCCATTCGAGACCGAGACGAACGGGGAAGTCACCGGCTTCGACATCGATATGATCAAGGCGATTGCCAAGGAAGAGAACATGACGGTCAGCCTGAAGACGCTGCCGTTCAATGGCATCATCCCGAGCCTGCAGGCCGGCTCCATCGACGCGGCGGTGGCCGGTATCACCATCAAGTCCAGCCGGATGAAAAACGTCGATTTCAGCGATGCCTACTACAAGTCCGGGCTTTCGATCCTGGTCAAGAAAGATTCCGATATCAAAGGCTTCGACGATCTGAGCGGCCACGTAGTCGCCACCAAGAAGGCAACCTCCTCGGTCGATTACCTGACCGACCACAAATTTTCGTCCGACTACATCAAGCAGTTCCAGAGCATCGACGCCGCCTATCAGGCGCTCGAGACCGGCGGCGCGGACGCGGTCATCTTCGACAACCCCGTCAACATCAACTTCAAGACCAAGCACGACAACGTAAAGACCGTCGGGCCCCTCCTGACCGGCGAATATTACGGCATCGCCGTCAGCCAGAAAAAACCTGAACTGGTGGCCAAGCTCAATGACGGCCTCGCCAAGATCAAGAAGAGCGGCGAATACAAGAAGCTCTTCGAGAAATATTTCGGCGGCGATCTGAGCGGCGCGGTCGAGGGCGTGGAGAAGCCGGCGGACATCGCGGTCAAGGACTGAAGGCCGCTTTGATATCCGGTCGGAATCTAGTGGATTCGCCAAATCGAACCTAAAAAGGCGCGCGGAGCAAGGTTGGCTCCGCGCGCTTTCTCGTCCATGCTTTTCATTCGTTGATACGGGAAAAGGATAATTGGGGCACGGTCCATGGACGCCATCTGGCAAAACCTACCCGTCATCCTGACTGG
>JBDZVC010000086.1:0-14379 GCA_040255475.1 Phyllobacteriaceae bacterium
AGCGCATCGTGTCGTAGATGGCGAAGCCGCTCGTCACCATGCCGCCGGGCGAGTTTATGTAGAGCGCGACTTCCTTGTTCGGATTGTCCGATTCCAGCGACAGCAACTGGGCGCAGACCAGTGCCGCCATATCGTCCTCGATCGGCCCGTTGACGAAGATGATCCGCTCGCGCAGCAGCCGCGAAAAGATATCGAAGGCGCGCTCGCCGCGGCTCGATTGCTCGATCACCATGGGTACGAGGTTGTTGGGCATGGTTTTCTCCTCAAGCGGCGAGGGCGAACGTGTTCGCAGCGATCATCAAGGGGCCGGAACGTTTCGCGCCGAGCGACATGCGTGTGCAGGAGACGCCGGCCACGCGCAGCGTTGGCAAGGCGGGGCGGGCAAGGCCGCTATGGACGACGGTCAGGCGCGTGCCGCCGGCTTTGGTACCGGCAAGATGGAAGCGCACCAAACTGTCGGGGCTGCCTTCCTCGCGCCAGGAATAGCCGAGAAGCTGTGGCGGCTTCGCCTCGACGATCTCGCATTCGATAGCGCCGTCCTCGTCCTTCAGGCTGAAGGCGCGGCCTTCTTCCGGCCGGATATCGTTCGGCATCAGCCAGCGGGCGACGAATTCGGGCACGGTGAGGGCGCGCCATACCTTTTCCGGAGGCGCATCCAGTTCGGTTTCGAAGCGGACCTCGTCGGATGGATCGTCGTGGTTCATTGGTCCATCTCCTTCAGCACTTCCTTCAGTTTCCCGATGCGTTCAGGCCAGAAAGCCTGATAGCGTGCGACCCAGTCGACAAGCGGCGAGAGGCCGGCAGGCTCGATCCGGTAATAGGAGAACCGGCCCTCCCGGCGTTCGCTGACCAGCCCGGCGCCGCGCAGCACCGCAAGATGCTGCGACACCGCAGGCTGCGAGACCGCCAGCCCCTTGCGCAGTTCCGAAACGCTCATCTCGCGACCGGCGAGGCGCTGGTAGACGGCGCGGCGGGTCGGGTCGGCGAGCGCGCGAAAGATTTCCGATTCGGCCTCATTCATGGCGATAGATAAGCATAGGCTTATTGAATAAGTAAAGGCTTATTTGATCGCAGGCCTGACTGCACTGCCCTAGCTTGACTGCGTAGGAAGAAGAATATAGAACAAAAAAAGAACAAAATGAACTGTGGACGGGCGTGGGCCATCGCATCGACTCGCCGGCCCGTCGGTGCGAAGAAGGCTCGGTTTCGGACAAGCGTGGAGAAGCGTCATGGCGGGTAGCGTAAACAAGGTCATCCTGGTCGGCAATCTGGGCGCCGATCCGGAAATCCGCCGGCTGAATTCCGGCGATCCTGTCGTGAACCTTAGAGTGGCCACGACGGAAACCTGGCGCGACAGGAACAGCGGCGACCGACAGGAGCGCACCGAGTGGCACCGGGTCGTCATCTTCAACGACAACCTAGCCAAGGTCGCCGAGCAGTATCTGAAGAAGGGCGCGAAGGTCTATATCGAGGGCCAGTTGCAGACGCGCAAATGGCAGGACCAGTCCGGACAGGAGCGCTATTCGACCGAAGTGGTGCTGCAGAAATTCCGCGGCGAACTGCAGATGCTGGATGCGCGCGGGCAGGGAGGTGAAAGCCAGGTCGGTTACAGCGGTGGCAGCCAGAGCTACGGTGGCGGGGGCGGTCAGGGTGGTGGCGGCTCCGACTTCGGCCAGTCCGGTCCGAGCGATCGCGGTGGTGGAGGTGGCGGCGGTTTCTCGCGCGACCTCGACGACGAGATTCCGTTCTGAAGGCTGGCGGAGCCCGGCGCGAACCGCGCCGCCATCTCTAGCCGAGACGGGTACCCGTCATCGGGCTCAGCCGATGCAGTAGCTTGTTGAAGCGGCTCCATTGCTCAGGGTTGTCCTTGCGTAGTGCCGCGCATGCGCTTCCGGCAAGCCTGCAGGCCGCGTCCGGTTCGCCGGCTTCGGCGAGCGCCTTGAGGCTCGCCAGGAGGATATCGGATAGCTCGGCCGTGCGGGGCGCCGGGTTCCGGCTTGCGGCGGAAGGGTTGTTGTCCGACATCGGGCGCCTCAATCCACGATGCCGAAATGGCCCTTCGCCTCGGAACTCATCATCTCGGGCGCCCATGGCGGATCGTAGGTGAGATTGACCTCGACGGCTTCCACGCCCGCCACGGACCACGCCGCGTCGTTCGCACCTTCCTTGAGATAGTTCGTCGCCGGACAACCGCGTGTCGTCGTCGTCATGATGATGTCGACGTCGTTGCCGTCCGTCCTGACGTCGTAGACCAGCCCGAGATCGACGATGTTGTAGCCGAGTTCCGGATCGATCACGAGCCGCAGCGCGTCCGAGATTTTTTGCGCCAGTGAATCCGGACTTGCCGACCCGTGATCGGCGGCCGCTTTTGCCGGCTCCGAAAGGATCGGCGCGCCCGTCATGAAATGCTCCATGATCGCGCCGAGAAGCGCCGGCTTGAGATGCTGCCAGTCGCTGTCGTTCTTGGTGACGTCGATATAGTCGGGGCCGAAGGAGAGGGCGGCCACTCCGGCGATCTCGAAGAGCCGGGCGGCGAGCGGCGAGCGGGCGGCGGCCGTCCGATCGGGGAAATCCAGCGTTCCTTCGGAAAGCACCTGCCTGCCGGGCAGGAATTTGAGACGGGCCGGGTCGGCCGTCGTTTCGGTCTGGATGAACATCTCGAATGTCCTTGAGGTAGGACGCCGCGTCAGGCCGCGGCGTCCTGAGGCCCTCCGATGCGGATGAGAATCTTGTAGGTCGTGCCGTCGGGCTCGAAAGCCCCGCGCCACACATGGCCGCGCTTACCGAGTTCCGGCAAGAGGAAGATCGGCTCGCGGCAAAGAAGCGCCGACAGGACCTGCCCCGGCTCCATCTTCTCCGTAGCCGCCAGAATGCGGACCATGGGTTCGGGCGGGTCGAGGTCGCGGTTATCCATCTGCTCGACGGGTGCGGGCCATCCCGCTGAATCCGTCGCTGGAGTTATTGCAGCCGGTTCGGCGGCCGCCGGCGCTCCGGATCGCCGGAACAGCACTTCCCAGTCGCCACCTTCGAGTTCGTTCGCCTCATAGCTAAACCCCTTGCTACCGAGGACATGGAACAGCGGAACGGGCTTGAACGTGGCGTAGAGGCGCAGGCCCTGGTCCGGCGCGAGCGTCTGGACGGCCTCCATGATTTTCTCGAAAGGCTCGCCGCCCGAGCGAAGGATCGGGCGAACGTCCAGTTCGGCAAAGGTTTCGGTCATCGGAAGATCCTTCTTCTCATCGGTTGGAGCCTGGAACACAGACGAAGAGATGCGGGCGGCCGACGCCCTGGGGCAGGCGGGAGGCGGCTGCCACGTTCGACAAGAGGCGCGTGCGTACGAGCTGCGTGGCGATGGCCAATGTGGCAACCAGCATGCCGGCCGCGGCCATCCGGAAGGCGAAAGGCTGGGAAACAAGCAGGGCTGCGGCCCCGCTCCACACAGCCAGATAGTAGAGGACGAACCAGTTGCGCGCCTGGCCCTCGGCGACAAGGTCCTGCACCCTCGGCGTTGCCATCTTGCCAAGGACGGGGCCGTAGCATTCGAGCCATGTGAGGAAGGCGACGATCTTGTAGAGCTTGGCGAGGCCGAGCCCGCCCAGCCATCCGAAGGCGACGAGGAAGACAAGCGCACCCACCTGCTCGGTCAAGCGTCCGAGCGCGAGCAATGCAGCCGTCAGGACCACGCAGGCCGCGAGCGAGACAAGGGCGAACGCGGCCATCTGGCTGTTGAGCTCGATGATGCGGCGCTTGCGGGCGCGATACAGATGCACGGCATCGGCGAGGTAAAGCGCGAGAGCCACCGCGCCGAAGGCGCCGCCCACAAGAAGCGCGGGGAAAATCGAGGCATTACTGAGCAGCGATGCGAGGCCGCCCAGTATGGCGACGGCGAGCGCGCCTGTACCGAGCCAGAAGACCGCTTGCGGCCGCTTTCCGTTCAGTTCCGGCGCGAGCATGAACATTGCGAGCAGGCGATAGCTCACGCCGATCGCCGCGAGGGTCAGCCAGCCGCCGAGCCCGGCCGCAGCGTGGAGCGGAAGCCCCTGGCCGGCGATAGCAAGAAGCACCTTCGACTGGACGCTGGCGCCGAAGACGAAGCTGAAGATCGCGCCGAACGTCACGGTGGCGGCGAGGCAGACGAGCGCGACGGCGACGAAACGCGCCTGCAGCGGCACCGGGCGCGCCTGCCAGAGCGTCCGGCTGAGATTGTAGAGGGCGAGCGTGAAGCCGATCGCGAGCGAGGTTGCGGCATAGGGAAGAAGCGAGGGCGAGAAATCGAGCGTACCGGCAAGCTGGAGAAAGCCGGCGAGCAATGCGACGAGCCCCGCTACGAGAAACAGCAGGGTCGGGAGCGGCAGCGTGTTGCTGTAGAGCGAGCGCGCGACAAGCACGGGCACGAACTGGAAAAGCGCGCCGCACAGGAGAAGGCTCAGCCAGCCGATCGCAACAAGGTGGACGAGAACGAGTGTCTGCGGCGCCTGGATGGCTACGGCCGGAAACCCGTAGCCGGCGACCATCAGCGCTTCGCTCAGCAGGAGCGAGACGATCGCTGCGCCAAAATAGGCCATTGTCCAGCGCGAGAGGGAGACACCGATCATAATAACGGCAACCCAAAATGGCGGCGCCGGCCGGACCGGCGCCGCGAATGAAACGAATTACGCGGCCTTGGCGTGCTTGCCGATCTCGACGCGCCAGACCTGCGGCCCCCGCTCGACATAGGTCCAGGAGTACTGATTGGGGTATTCGGCCTCGAGCTGGTAGTAGAGCGGCTTGGGGTCGTGGTCGTTGACGAGGATGAACGACGCGCCCGGTTCCAGCGCATCGACGAGCTGGAAGATCTTCGCGTGCCGCTGGGCCGGAACGAGGCTGCGGACGTCGATGGTCTCGGCGCCACTGGATGCTTCGGTCATAGGATTTTCTCCTTGGTTTGAAGAGGTGTCGGCATCGCCGGCCGGGCCCTGCACCGGCGGTGTCGGGATGGTTGTCGTGAAGCTCACCGGGAGACTGTCGATCTTAAAAGATACATTGTCAATATATCTTTTAAGCGCTATGAAGACCGCCGATGAAATGGCGCTTCCGAGCCTGTCCGGATGACGAGCGGAACGAAGCGGCCTCAACGAATGAGGTGAGAAAAATGACGGAAGTGGAGACGCGGAAGCTCCGGATGGCGGCGAACGGCGTATGGCAGGCGATCGGCCCCGAGGACGAGGAGCTGTTTGCCTGTTACGAGTCGCTGGTCGCCCCGGATTATGACCGGTGTCACCCGGGCGACACCTTCGAGGCGATGAAGCTTCGAGCGCGCTTCTCCAAGGAAGATCAGGGTCTTCTCAGGCAGTGGATGGCGATTGCCGCCGTGAGAGCCGCGAAGCTTCCGCGCCAGTTGCGAGGGGCGCAGGCGGATCGGGTCGCCGCATAAAGCCGCGCCACTGCGGCATCGCCCCGACAAAAAGACGCATTGAAAATACTTCTTTTGCGCGCGAGTTGGGCACCCAATGACATATGTGGTCACCGATAATTGCATCAAATGCAAGTTCACCGACTGTGTCGAAGTCTGTCCGGTCGATTGCTTCTACGAAGGCGAGAACATGCTCGTCATCCATCCTGACGAGTGCATCGATTGCGGCGTGTGCGTTCCCGAATGTCCGGCCGACGCGATCTTCCCTGATACCGACCCGACGGTCGGGGCGGACTGGCTGCGCCTCAACCATGACTACGCGGACAAATGGCCGAACATCACGCGGAAGAAGCCGCCGCTGCCGGACGCGGACCAGCTGAACGGCACCCCCGACAAGCTTCGCTTCTTCAGTCCGGAACCAGGAGAGGGAGACGCCTGAAGGCCCCCACACCGCTCATCCCGGGCGGCGCATAAGAAGGAGAAGAAAATGCGTTATTCACTCGTGGCAATTGCAGCCGGCGCCCTGGCGCTGACGATGATCGGCGGCGCACAGGCGGCCGAGGTCGAGGTCAAGATGCTCAACCATGGCGCCGGCGGTGCCTACGTCTTCGAGCCTGACCTGGTTCGCATCCAGCCGGGAGACAGCGTCCATTTCGTCGCGGCGGACAAGGGGCACGACGCCGCCAGCATCGACGGCATGATGCCGGCGGGCGCCAAGCCGTTCACCGGCAAGATCAGCCAGGACGTAACCGTCAAATTCGACGTTCCCGGAGCCTACGGCGTCAAGTGCCAGCCGCACTACGCGATGGGGATGGTTGCGCTCGTCGTTGTCGGCACGCCGACCAATCTCGACGCGGCCAAGGCTTTCAAGAATCCCGGCAAGGCGCGGGCGAAGTTCGCGGACCTTTTCAAGCAGTACGCCGCGAACGCCAAGTAACGGAAATCGGCCTTGCGGTCGGGCTTCGGCCGTCAGTCCGGCGCGTCCTCGTCATCGAAGAGGACGCGCTCGGCGGCTCCGTCGAGATCCTGATATTGCCCGCTTCTCATCGACCAGAGGAATGCGCCGAGCCCCACCGCGCCGAGCACGAAAGATATGGGGATGAGATAGATGAGGACGCTCATTCCGCGGGCTGCGTGGCGGCGTTTGAAGGAGCGGCCTGAAAAGCGGATCGGTCCAGCGCTTTCCTGAGCGACTTCGTCTTGCCGTTGAGCCGCAAGGCATTCGCGACGACGATCATCGACGATCCCGACATGGCGAGCGCGGCGGCAAGCGGCGTGACGAAGCCGGCGATCGCGAAGGGCAGCGCGACCGCGTTGTAGAGGACGGCAAGCGCGAAATTCTCGCGGATGAGAAGGCGGGTGCGTTTGGCGATGGCAAAGGCGAAAGGCACCGCTTCGAGGCTGTCGCGCGTGAACACGAAATCGGCGGCGTTGCGGCCTACGTCGACAGCGCTGGAGGGCGCCATCGAGACATGGGCGGCCGCCAGCGCCGGCGCGTCGTTGAGGCCGTCGCCGATCATGAATGTCTTGTGGCCGGCGTCGGCCAGCGCCTTCAACCGCGCCAGCTTGCCGTCGGGCCGCATACCCGCTTCGAACCGTTCCACACCGATCGTATCGGCGAGATCCCGGACGGCCGCTTCATGGTCGCCGGAAAGGATTTCGACGCCAAGTCCCGCATTCTTCAGCACGGCAACTGCTTCGCTTGCGCCGGCGCGCGGCCTTTCATGGAAGGCGAAGGCCGCGACGAGGCGTCCGTCTCTCGACAGGACGCTGCGAGGATAACGAAGCGGCATTGAAACCGTCGCCGGATCGTCGAGCGCCCAGTCGGTACGGCCGAGGCGGATGACGGCCCCATCGAACCGCGCTTCCAGACCGTGCCCCGGAATTTCCCTTATATCGGTCACGGGCGCCTTCGCGCCGCCGCGCACCGTGTGGGCTGCGACGAGCGCAAGCGATTGTGGGTGGCGCGAATGGGCGGCAAGGGCCGCCGCAAGGCTCAGCGCATCGAGATCGACAGAGGCCGTGTCCATCAGTTCCGGGCGTCCGGCCGTCAGCGTGCCGGTCTTGTCGAACACGACCGTGTCGGCCTCGGCGAGGCGTTCGAGCCCGGCTCCGTCCTTGACCATGATGCAGCGCTCGAAGAGGCGTCTTGCGGCGATCACCTGCACGATCGGCACGGCGAGGCCGAGCGCGCAGGGGCAGGTGATGATGAGCACGGCGACCGCGATCGTCACGGCGCGGTGATAGTCGCCCGTCGCGAAGGCCCAGCCGAGAAAGGAGAGGAGCGCGGCGCTGTGGACGACCGGCGCATAGAGGCCGGCAGCCCGGTCTGCAAGGCGGCGATAGGTGGAGCGGCCGGCCTCCGCCGCGTTCATCAGGCGGACCATCTCCGCAAGGAAGGAATTGTCCGCCGTGGCGGTGGCTTCGAGCCTGAGCGGGGCAGTAAGGTTCAGCGTGCCGGCTTCGACTGCGGCGCCTGCGGCGATCCCGACCGGCGCGCTTTCGCCTGTCACCAGTGAACGGTCGAGTTCCGAGACGCCGGAGAGCACCCGGCCGTCGACCGGCACCCTCTCGCCAGCAGCGACCAGGACCGTCATGCCGGGCCCGATCCCGCTGACCGGCATGTATTTGCTGGTTCCGCCCTCATATTCGACGACCGCGCCGCGTGGCGTGAGTTTCGCGAGGTCGCCGACCGCTATGCGCGCCTTTGTCCGCATGACATGGTCGAGCGCGCGCCCGATCAGCAGGAAGAAAATCAGCATGACGGTGGCGTCGAAATAGGCGTGCGGACCGCTATTGCTCATGTCGTAGAGGCTCATGGCGAAGGCGAGCGACACACCGATCGAGATCGGAACGTCCATATTGGTGCGCCCGTGGCGAAGCGCGGCCCAGGCCGAGCGGTAAAAGACGCGGCCGGAATAGAGGAGCACCGGCAGCGCGATCACCGCCGAAAGAAGATGGAACAGGTTGCGAAGCTCGGGCCCCGCGCCCGCCCATACCGATACCGAGAACGCCATGATGTTGGCGGAAGCGAAACCCGCCACGGCGAGCGCGCGGATGAGTTCTCCGAGCGTTTTATCGGTGCCGCCGCCGGCTTCGCTATCCGCCAGATGCGGGGCATGACCGATAGCGTCAAGCGTCTCCGCGACCGGCGGCGGGGCAATGCCTTCAGGCCAGCGCACCGTGACGCTTTTCGTCGTCAGGTTCGCGCGCGTCTCGGCCACGCCTTCGAGGTTTCCGAGCGCGCGTTCGATGGTCCTGAGGCAGCCGCCGCAGTGGATGGAGGGCACCGACAGCCGCACTTCGCGCAAACCGTCCGCTATCGGGCGGCTGGCGAGCAGAAGCTCCTCGCGCGAGGGCAGGGCGCTATGCCCGCCCCCAGCAGGGACTGTCTCCCTCGCTTCCGGCGCGTGGCGGTTCATGCAGGGGCTCCGACAGCCTCCCCGCCGGCGGCCTCGGTACGCGGTCCGCGCATTGTTGAAAACGCGTGCCAGGTCGCATGGCCGAGGACGGGAAAGACGATGATCAGCCCGAGCAGGCCGGTCAGCACGCAAAGGCCGAACAGGCAGACGATGATCGCGGCCCACGTCAGCATGACAGGCAGATTGTTCCAGACAAGCGCCATGCTCTGCCCCATGGCCGTCAGCGCATCGGTGCGCTCGTCCAGAAGGCGGGGAACCGCGAAAACGCTGACGGCGAAGGAGAAGGCTGCGAACAGGCCGCCGACCAGGCTGCCGACGATGAGCAGCGCCCAGCCCGAAGGCGTGCCGAAGAGCACCGGCAGGATGGTGTCGAGCCCGGAGAATGGGCGCAGCCCGAAGAATAGCGCGTAGATCAGGATCGCCGCACGGTTCCACAGCATCATCAGCAGGCAGAGAAGCAGGCCGACGAAGACGATCTGCCCGCCTGAGCGGATCTTGACGAAAAGCATGCTGGCAAGCGTGACAGGATCTCCGGCCGCGAGACGCCGACTCTTTTCATAGAGTCCCGTCGCGGCCAACGGCGCGATCACCAGAAAGCCGGAAAGCGCCGGAAACAGGATGTAGTCGTAGCCGAGATTGAAGATCGAGTAGACGACGACCAGCGAAACGGCAAAGACGGCAATGCCGTAGAGGAGGCTTAGCCCCGGCTGCCGCACGAAATCCCGCCAGCCGGCCGAAAGCCAGCCGAAAGCAGCAGCCGGCGGCACCTGACGGCGCCAATCTGTCCGTGTCGCGGCAATCGGCGGAAGGACCGGGGGAAGCCGCACGTCCGTATTTTCACCGGTAGCCATCATGACCCTCCTTGCGTCAGCAGGATGATTGCGCGGCGCGGAACTGCCCTTCCGCTCCGGGCGCCTTGAGGTGGGCCACGCAATCGGGCTGCGAGCTTACCGACCTCCATATGAGATGTGCGTTCGCGGCCGCGAAAAGACCGATCCCGGCGAAAACCGCCAGCGCGACCTTGGCGCGTGTCCCGATCCGCGCGGTCATGGCGAGGCGCGTCCGAGATCGAGGACATAGAGCGTCAGGATCTTGCGATCCGTATCGCTGATCCGGCTTTCCCATGTCGGCATGTGGCCTTGGCGTCCCCCATAGACCGAATTGTAGATAGACGCTTCGTCTCCGCCATAGAGCCAGAAATTGTCCGTCAGGTTGGGTGCGCCGACATCCGTACTGCCCGTGCCGTCGGCGCCATGGCAGGAAGCGCAATTGTCCGCGAACACTTTTTTGCCTGCGGCCAGTTGCTCCGCGGCACCCTTGCCGTCGCTGCCCGGATGCGAGAGCGAATAGACATAGGCCACAACATTGGTGATCGCCGTGTTGTCCAGCATGCCGTCCTTACCCCATGCCGGCATCTGCGAGGTGCGGCTGTCGGGATGCTCGGAATTGATGCCGACGCGGATGGTCTCGAACACCGCCTCAGGCGTGCCGCCCCAGAGCCAGGCCTTGTCGACGAGATCAGGGAAACCGGGCCCGCCCGCTGCCTTGACCCCATGACAGGCGGCGCAATTGTCGCCGAAGAGAGCGTGGCCCGTCTCGCGAACATTCTCCATGAGTGCCGGGTCGGCCTGGATCGCGGCAAAATCCTCTTTTTCGATCCGGTTCATCCAGACGGAACGTTCCTCCTTTGCGGCCTGCAGATGGGCGGCCACGTCCTTACGTACATCGTCGCCGAGCAGGCCCTTGGTATAGGTCGTGCCGATTGGCCATGCCGGCATCAGGATCCACCAGACGACCGAGAATATCACCGAGCCGATCAGGAAGGCCCAGATCGGCCACGGAACGGCAGTGTTGAGTTCCTTGATGCCGTTCCATTCGTGTCCGGTCGTGCCGTGACCCGTATAGGGGTCGCGTTCGATCACTCCCATGGCCCGCTCTCGTCGTTCATGATGCTGTTTTTCGCACGGTTGAAATGCTTCCGGTTCCCCGGCCAGAAAGTATAGACGAGCACGCCGATCGCCATCGCGATCAGGTAGAAAAGTCCCCACGACTTGGCGATGGCGACGAGTGTTTCATGCGCCGGTCCGGTCATTTGATCCCTCCCGCCACTTCCTGCTTGTGTGCCGCGTCGGTGAGGCGGCCGAGGATCTGGAGATAGGCCACCAGCGCGTCCATCTCAGTCACGCGTCCGGCATCGCCGTCGAAGGCGCGGACATCGGTTGCATCGCCGTAGCGCTCCTTGACGCCTTCGGCCTGCGGGCTGTCGGGCGCCGCCTGTCCGTAGGCGTCGCTGACGGCGTTCTGCACCATGGCGTCGGTATAGGGGACGCCGAGTTCCTTCAGCGCGGCCAGATGCTCGGGCAGGTCGTCGACGCGCAGTTCGGTGCGCGTCAGGAACGGATAGGCCGGCATGATCGATTCGGGCACGACGTCGCGCGGATTGTTGAGGTGCTCGGCCTGCCACATGTCGGAATATTTGCCGCCGACGCGCGCGAGGTCCGGTCCGGTGCGCTTCGAGCCCCACAGCATCGGGTGGTCATACTGCGACTCGACCGCGAGCGAGTAGGGGCCGTAGCGCTCTACCTCGTCGCGCAGCGTGCGAATCATCTGGCTGTGGCAGGCGTAGCATCCCTCGCGGATGTAGATGTTGCGGCCAGCGAGTTCGAGCGGCGTATAGACGCGCATGTCGGGCGCCTTTTCCACCGTCTGATGGATCGTGAAGAGCGGCGCGATCTCGACGATGCCGCCGATGCTGGCCACTACGATGATGCCGATGGCGAGGCCGATCGAGTAACGCTCAAGCTTGTAGTGGGTCTTGAACATGATCGCTTATTCCCCCGCTTCCAGGGCAGGCCGGGAGGCCATGACAGGCTGGTCCGCCTGCGTCCGTTCTGCCGCCGGCACGGCGCGCATCGTCATCCAGATATTGTAGGCGCCGACCGCCGTGCCGATGAGGAACAGCAACCCGCCGAACGCGCGAGCGATATAATAGGGGTGCATCGCGATCAGGGAATCCACGAAGGAATAAGCGAGCGTGCCGCTGTCGTTATAGGTGCGCCACATCAGGCCCTGCGTGATGCCCGAGTTCCACATCGCGAAGACGTAGACAAACGTCCCGGCGACGGCGAGCCAGAAATGGACCTCGACCAGCGCCGGCGAATACATGCGTTCGCGTTTCCACAATTGCGGTACGAGATAGTAGATTGCGCCGAAGATGATCATCGAGTTCCAGCCGAGCGTGCCGGCGTGGACGTGCGCGATGGTCCAGTCGGTATAGTGCGACAGCGAGTTCACCGGCCGGATGGCGAGGAAGGAGCCCTCGAATGTCGCCAGCCCGTAGAAGACCGCCGCGACCATCATGAAGCGCAGCGTGGCGTCGTCGCGCACCTTGTGCCAGGCGCCGTTCAGCGTGAGCAACGCGTTGGCCGCCGCGATCCATGAGGGGACGAGCAGCATGACGGAGAAGGTCATGCCGAGCGTCTGCACCCATTGCGGCAGCGCGGTGTAGTGCAGATGGTGCGAGCCGACCCAGATGTAAAAGAAGGTGATGCCCCAGAAGCCGATGATCGACATCCGGTAGGAGTATATGGGCCGGCCGGCGCGCTTCGGCAGGTAATAATAGAGCATGCCGAGGAAGCCCGCGGTCAGGAAGAAGGCGACCGCGTTATGGCCGTACCACCATTGCACCATGGCGTCCTGAACGCCGGAGAAGAGACTGTAGCTCTTGGCGCTTCCGAGCGAGATCGGCAGGGCGAGGTTGTTGACGATGTGAAGCATCGCCACCACGAGGATGAACGCCAGGAAGTACCAGTTGGATACGTAGATGTGCGGTTCCTTGCGCCGGGCGAGCGTGCGCAGATAGAGCACGAAATAGGTGACCCAGACGATGACCAGCCAGATATCGGCATACCATTCCGGCTCGGCGTATTCCTTCGACTGGGTGATGCCCATCGGATAGCCGGTGACGGCGAGGAGGCAGAAGAGATTATAGCCGGCGAGCACAAACCAGGGGCTTAGCTGGTCGGGCATTCGGGCGCGCGAGGTGCGCTGCATGACGTGGAAGGAGGTGGCGATCAGAGCGTTGCCGCCGAAGCCGAAGATGATCCCCGTCGTGTGGATAGGCCTCAGCCGTCCGAAACTCGACCACGCCCCGTCGAACCTGAGGTCGGGATAGGCAAGCTGCCACGCGATCCAATCACCGAAGAACATGCCGACCAGAGCCCACACCATCGCGATGACGATGCCGACCTTGATGGGCTCGTCGAAATAGGAGGACAGCCGCTCGGGCGATGGTTCGGGATCGTAATAGCCGCGCAGGATGAAGAAGGTGCAGCCCAGCCCGGCAAGCAGGATAAGGAGGCCGTGCATCCCGATCGGGTCGTGCCGGCCAGCCGCCGCCAGGACGATACCGCAGAGCGCGACAAGGACGGAAATGAGAAGCGCGATCTGGCGCTCGTTGATGGTCATCGTGGAAATCATGCGGCCACCATTTCTTCGAATAATCCGATACGGACAACACGCCGATCGTTGTTGCACGAGCCGCGCTCGTGTCGCTCGAAAAACATATATTGGCCATATATCTTAAGGGTATGGCCGACGATATGGTGCGTTTTGTCGCTGTGCCAAAACTTCCGGAACAGGTCGGGTGGCGACGACGCTTTTGAAGCCGTTCCCGGCCCCCTGTTCGGCATGCGGCCAGTAGTGTGGCGGCCGGAAACTGGCCTATTGCACCAGCGGCGAAGCGCTTGCGGCAAGGTTGACCCCCTCTATCTCGGCACGGCCCGCCAGCAAGCTGACATATTGGCGCAGCGCCTTCTCTTCCACTGACGTGCTCAGCTTCCTTGCGACCCGGTCGCGCGCCATTTCGAAGGGCAGTTTCGTGCCGGGAATGCGCTGGTCGATGGCAACGATATGGAAGCCGTAGCGTGTCTTGACGAGCTCATGCAGGATGCCGGTCGGGCCAAGCTTGAACAAGGCGGCCTCGAATTCTGGCACCATGTCGCCGCGACTGATCTGGCCGAGATTGCCGCCGTGCTCGCTGGACGGGCAGTTGGAAAGCTCCGCCGCAAGCTCGGCGAATCGATCCGGCTCGGCCAGAAGCGTGTTCAGCGCTTCTTCGGCCCGCGCCCTGATCTGCGGCACATTCACCTGCGGCGTTATCTGGAACAATATGTGCCGCGCATGGATGAGGTCGCCGCTTTCGAACTCGGCCGGGTTTAGTTCGTAGTAGCGGCGGCACTCGGCGTCGGTCGGCTGCGGCGTCGTCACTTCCTTTTCCAGAAGTTCCTCGATCGCGGCCTCGACGGTCCCTTCATCCTCGTCGGTCGGGCCGAGCAGGCCGATCGCGACCGCGCGCTGTCTCAGGAGTTCGCGCGCGGCGGCGAACTCGGCCGGAGCATCGGCCTCGACCGCCACCGCCATGCCGTTGATCGAGAGGATCATGACCGCACCGGCTCGTCGGCGCGCGTCTTCGGCGTGCGCACGATCTGGTAGGGCCGGAACAGATAGGCAAGCGCGCCGGCGCCGCTCCAGATATGGATCATGCGGGTGAAGGGCGAGACGAGG
>JBDZVC010000087.1:0-9825 GCA_040255475.1 Phyllobacteriaceae bacterium
ACACGCTGCTCGGGCCAGAGATGAAATCGACCGGCGAGGTGATGGGCCTCGACCACGATTTCGCGCTCGCCTTCGCCAAGGCCCAGCTCGGCGCCGGCGTCGACCTGCCGCGCGGCGGCACGCTCTTCGTCTCCGTGCGCGACGAGGACAAGCCCGGCGTGCTGCCGGCGGTGCAGCGCCTCGCCCGCCTCGGCTTCAGGGTGCTCGCCACCTCCGGCACCGCTCGCTTCCTCAAGGAGAACGGCGTCGAGGCGGAGAAGATCAACAAGGTTCTGGAAGGCCGTCCCCACATCGAAGACGCCATCCGCAACCGCCAGGTGCAGATCGTCTTCAACACCACGGACGGCCAGAAAGCCCTCTCCGACTCAAAATCGCTGCGCCGCGCCACCCTGATGCAGCGCGTGCCCTACTACACGACGCTCGCTGGCGCGGAGGCGGTGGCGGAGGCTATAGCAGCGCTGAAGGCGGGGAGCCTGGAGGTGAGGCCGCTACAGGAGTATTTTTAACGCTGTTTCTATTCCAAGTTGGTCAAATATAAGCCTAAATAACTACCGTTCGGCACAGCGGTAGTCAGTCATAAGCATGCCCTCAACACAGGCATCGAAAAACCCCGAACAAGATAGCTGGATAAGAAATGCCAAATTGGGCTATATTATTAGCAGAATTTCAGAATCTACCTTAATCCACCTGTTAATGCTACAATTGGGGGCTATAAATTATGGTAAACGTATATCCAAATTATGGTGACATAAAAATAGGTGAGCCGGATGCCAATGTTGAATACTACAATGCGATAAAAAGCAAAACCACTCCTATATTTATCGATAACTTTTTTACAGTTCCAAACTTCCCTTTAAATGATTTTATGAGAGGTGAAAAGTTTCTGATATACGGCCAAAAAGGCACGGGAAAAACGGCGGTAATTCGCTACTTGGAACATGAGCTGAAATCATCGTTCCTTACCCATTTTATTGTATTTCGCCGTTCATTCCTGGAAGAAGCAGATCTACATGCCTTCTCAAAAACACCGTTGATGGTAGATGAAGAAAATATTCAGCGACTTAAACACTTCCACCATGCTATAAAGAGAATACTTATATTTGTACTTATCAAACAAACTTTTGAAAAAGATAATAACTATGATTCAGATAATCCGAAAGACCCCGAGAGATGGCTCGAAAAGATACGGGAAACGACGTTAGGTGATTTGATCTCTCTAGGCTTCGACTCAATTTCTTCGATATTTTCATCCGCTGGGGTAAACGTAGAGAAGATAACACAAGGCACGGCGTTAATTGACGCCGGAAAGATCTTAAAAAGAAACAACGATGATATTTTATCATTCTTAGTTAGACGAGCACGAAGGCTAAAGATTAAGGCGTGCGTATTCATTGATGAGATACATTTTGCGTACCGGTCCGAGAGCGCCCTCCAACAAGACGCGATGTTAGTTCGCGACTGCATACTGGCGATACATAGCCTAAATGATAGATTTACGGAGGAAGGTATAGATCTTAGGATATACTCTGCAGTTAGATCGGAATATTTAGAGCATCCGATAATATCCTCTGCAGATATTAATCAATCAGTTGAATCGGTTGGCTACCATCTAACATGGTCGACTTTCCCTCAAAATAAAGATCACCCGCTATTCAAACTTATATTCGAAAGATTTAAGAGCTCTATAGGAGATGATTTCAGATTATCAGACTTCTTTAGAGTCTATATGGGAAACATTGATCCGGACGTATTCTTATCTCGGACATGGGTTAAACCTCGTGATTTTGTCAGATTCTTTAAGTGTGCCAAGGAACAATATGCCAAGAAGTCGAAACTTTCGGTTTCAGAGCAAAACGCAGTTTGGAGAAACTATGCACAGCTTTCCTGGAATGAAATTAAATCTTCGGCAAGTCCATTCATGAATGCACCATCGATTGCGGCACTTGAGCATACGTTCAGGGAAATTGTCCCAAAAATTATGGATAAGCTCATTTCTATTAAATACGAAGAATTTGTGGAAATTATGGTGCCCATCTATGAAATAGCGAAGGGGAAAAATACCAATTTTTATAACCTTAACCATTTTATGGAGCTCCTGTATATTCTTGGTATATTTGGAACATTCCGTGAGGATGCATCTGGACAATCTATCTTACAGACCTATCATCGGGGTAATCGAAGCTTTCAACGAGATGGACGTGTACGCATACACCCTGCTGTTCTCAAGGCGTTCGGCTAGGTCAAGGTACCTTGCTTGCCGACGACTTGGCTCCAGCAGTGTTGTGCTTAACGGCGACATTTTCGAGAATTTTTCTATGAAACCCCTCCTCCTCTCCACATTCCTCGCCCTTTCCCTCGTCACCGCCGCCTCGGCCGCCGAGCGTCTCCCCGCCTACAGCAACACGGCAATGTCGATCACCGGCGATGTGACGCTCGGCGCGGACAGGATCACCTTCGGCAACGGCAAGTCGGTCGCAGTCAGGAAGATCGCCTCGGGCAAGGAAGGCAAATGGGACCCGGTCGCCTCGGGCAAGGCGAAGGCCGATATCTATGAACTGACGAAGCCGCAGGACCCGAAGCTTTTGCGCGGCAACCGGCTCTGCGGCTCCGGCCCGGTGCGCTATGTCGCCTTCTTCAAGACCGACGATAAGCTGACCGAGATGGTCGTCTTCCAGCCCAAGGCTGACCCCTTCGGCAACGACCCGGATCGCGTCTGCGCCACCTACACCTATGGCGGCTGAGCGGGCCGCGTAGCCGGTCTGGGAAAGCTCCGCCACACTCTTGCCGGGCTTCGGGCGTGAGGTGCCTGCGCGTCGAATGGAGATCCCCATGCGCAAGCCCTTCCTCCTCCCAGCCCTGCTTTCCCTTTTCCTCGTGCCCGCCGCACAGGCCGCCGTGCCGCAATTCCAGGCAAGCTGCGGCGGCCAGATGGAGGTGCATGACGAGGACGGCACGGTCTTCATCAACGGCAGGCCGGCGAAGCTCGAGCAACAGGGCGACACCTACACGGCCACCAACGGCCATACGTCCGTCACCATCCGGGTTCACACCAACGGCGCCCCCGAGGTGACCTACGCGACAAAGCGCGGCGGCGGCGGATGCAATATCACCCATTGAGCGCCTTGCAGGCAGCGTGACCTGCGGCAGCCGCCGGCGTCCGTGGACAAGCGAAGCGGAGCACGGGCTTCTCGACCTTCGTCATCCACGGACATGCGAAGCAAAGCGGTTCCTTCCACCTTCGTCATTCCAGGACGGAGCCGAGCATAGCGAGGCGCAGACCCTGGAATCCATGCCCGAGAAAAGGCAGCAGCGCGGTGGAGATGCTGGACAGGCGCGTGTTCCGCATAGCCGACAATCGGCCGTGGTGCTCCGGCATCGATCCTCGGGTGGCGCTCCGCTCCGCGTCGCTTGCCCGTGGATGATGAAGGCGGGAAGCTGGCGAAAACGTGGAAAAGTCCGCTGCGGCCGCCCGTCTTTCCCGGATGATCAATGGCCAGATCGGAAACGGGGCGTGGCAAGGATGAGGCGTGTGCAATGACTGACGCGGATAGTCTCCTGCCCCTTCGCATCCCCCTCTGTCCTGCCGGACGTCTCCCCCACAAGAGGGGAGATCAAGCCGGCCGCTCTGCCTGCACTCTTTATGCAATCTTGGAGATTCCGCGAAGGCCGTGGTGACAGCCGATCTCCCCCTTGTGGGGATGTCCGGCAGGACAGAGGAGGGCGCGAAGGGGCGAAGGACGAAGAAGGATGTTCACAGGAACAACGACACTCAAACACGCGACCAACGCCCGACCGGGCGTCGCGCCTGACGGCGCGCCCTCGCGGAGCCCAGCCGCGCAAGCGGCGGTACGGGCGTGAGCGAAATAACCCCCCCGTGAGCGAAAGAGAAAAACCTCAGGAGCCCGGCCGCTCGGGCGGGGCCGTCATCACGCCGGGCAGCGCGATGGCTGTCGGCACGGAACCGGCATAGCCCATGCCGGTCGCCGGCGCGGAGGCGGTGACGACGGAGGCGGTGTGGCTCGCGGACGCTTCGCCGAAGCGGCTCGACGCCGGCTCGATGGAAGCGGTCATCGTCGGTTTCCCGGAGGCTTGGGCGTCCTGCGCCTCGGCCGCCGCGATGGTCGGGCCGGCCTTCGGCTTGACGGCGGCAAGCGCATCCCAGCCCACCTTGTCGAGCAGCCCCTTGTGCTTGGCGTTATAATAATAGCCGGTCTGGTAAAGCCGGTCGGCGCGCCTCTCGTCGTGCCCGGCCACCAGCCAGGCGCCCTTCAGATATTTCACGGCGTATCTGAGATTGGTATCGGCATCGAGCAGGCCATGCGGGCTGCCGTCGTAGCCCATGCCCTTCGCCGTGCGGTAGCGGATCTGCATCAGGCCGTAATTGCCGGCATGATAGGCCTTGGGATTGTAGTTGCTCTCGCGCTTGACCACGCGATGCACGAGGCTTTCCGGTACATCGTAGGCGGCGGAATAGGCGGAGATCAGCCGATCGAGCCGGCCATGCTTGTCTTCCGTCACGGAAGCCGTTTGCGTGTCCGGCCGCTCGGTCGGCACGGCGGAAGCGACGCCCGGCAGGCCCGTATTGCCGGTAGTGCAGCCGGCCACTGCGGACGAAGCAAGGACCAGGCCGCAAAGAATGCGGATTCGCATATACAAAAACCCTCGCGCCCCCGCGAAGCCGAAAAAATTATCTTTGCGTTGCCTAAATTTTCCTTAACCCAGGATCGCGGGCACGGCAATGCACGAAGCGAATCGATTTGCAATCATGGCGATAGCGGTTTTCGGGTGGCGCAGAGCGTCCGGAAATCCCAGATTCAGGGCGGGTATCGGCGACACCGGTGCGTGTTTCTGATTTGTTCACGAAACCCGCCCGTGCTAGAAGGAACAGGTGATGACTGCGACAGATGATCGTATCGTTCCCTACGCGCTGGTCGAGACCGGCATCGGCTGGATCGGCATTGCCTGGAGCGAGCGTGGCCTGACGAGGCTGCAGCTTCCCGGGCGCGACCGCGAGGCGACCGGGCGTCGCCTGCTTTCGACGATTTCCGGCCGCCCGGTCGAGAGCGCCGGGATGCCGGCGCCGATCGCCGATCTGGTCGGCATGCTCCGACGTTATGGGGCGGGTGAAACGGTGGACTTTTCCGGCGTTCCCGTCGATTTCGACGGCGTCGACCCTTTCCGCCGAGCCATCTACGATGCGGCACGCCAGCTCGGTTTCGGCCAGACCACGACCTATGGCGGGCTGGCCGAGGAGGCCGGCTACAAGGGCCGTGCCCAGGACACCGGACAGGCGCTCGGGCGGAACCCGGTGCCGATCGTGGTGCCCTGCCACCGCATCCTCGCGGCCGGCAACAGGATCGGCGGCTTCTCCGCGCCTGGCGGTTCGGCGACGAAGGAGCGTCTGCTTGAAATGGAAGGCGTGCATCTTGGCCCGCCTCCCCCGGCACAGCAATCCTTCGCGTTCTGAGCGATCGCCTCCGGCCCGGCGGAACGATGAAGGTCAGTTGTCCGGCGTGTCGTAGGTGATGTCGCGGCATTTGAGCACGACGCAGCGCGGGTTGTCGCGCGTCGGCACAGTGTCGACCACCGCCCCCTCCCCCAGCGCGCACATGCCGCCGTCGCTCACATAGCGGTTGTAGAGGGGCAGGCTCGGATTGCGCGCCGAGCGGTAGCGCAGGATCACCGCGCCCTCGCGCAGGATATGCGCCTGCGCCGCCTGGCAACTCATGCTCATCGAATTGTAGCGGGAGATCGCATGCGCCGGGAAGGCCGCCAGCATAAGGAACGAAACGACGATCAGCCTTTTCATGACAGCCTCAGCGCTTACGGAAATCGTGACACGCGAACGGTGCACCTGTTTTCGCCGACGGTAAAGATGGAACGAACCCGCGCTTCCGCCAGGTCTTTCCGCATGGTCCGAGACTTTCCCGCATGGTCTTGCCTCGCCTCCGGTCCGGCCCTATATGCAGGCCGTTGATATTTCGGCCGATCGAACTGAACGCCCGCGCCACTTCCACTCTGGTCGCGTTTGCTGATGTCTATCTCCAAAATCTCGATGTCACCGGCCGTCAGGGCCAAACAGTAGCAAACACGACAGGAAGACAAGAATGGCAACTGGAACAGTCAAGTGGTTCAATGACCAGAAGGGCTTCGGCTTCATCCAGCCCGACGCCGGCGGACCGGACGTATTCGTCCACATCTCCGCGGTGGAGCGTTCGGGCATGAACGGCCTGACCGAGGGCCAGAAGGTCAATTTCGAGGTCGCGCAGGACCGCCGCACCGGCAAGTCTGCCGCGCAGAACCTCAGCGCCGCAGGCTAAACGCGCGCGGCCGGGGATTTTACGGCACGCATCGCCACGACCGGACGGATTGAGCCGGGGCGGTCGTGCCACGGCAGGTCCGAGAAATCCCGGCCCGGCAAGTCACGGATGTACTGGCGGCCGTGCACGGCACGCGCTGCCTGCGGAAGGCGGGGTTCCTCCCCGCCTTTTTCGTTTGTGCTTTCGCACATTTCAATAACAGGTCTCCGAGTCTAAGTTCCCCGCGACCAGATTCTCGGGAGAAAAAGATGACCAAGGAAAAGATCGGTTTTGTCGGCGTCGGCCTCATGGGCCACGGGATGGCGGCGAACATCGTCGGCAAGGGCTGGCCGCTCACGGTCCTGGGTCATCGCAACAGGCAGCCGGTCGAGGATCTGAAGAAGCGCGGCGCCACCGAGGCGAGGACCGCGCGCGAACTCGCCGAGAATTCCGATATCGTCTTTCTCTGCGTCACCGGCAGCCCGGAAGTGGAGGCGATCGTCAATGGGCCGGACGGCCTTGCCAGCGCCGGCAAACCGCTCCTGATCGTCGACTGCTCGACCTCCGACCCGTCTTCGACCCTGCGTCTCGCGGCGGAGCTTGCCGGCAGGGGCATTACGCTCATCGACGCGCCGCTCAGCCGCACGCCGAAGGAGGCCGCGGAGGGCAATCTGGACGTCATGGTAGGCGGCGACGAGAAAGTGGTGGCCCGCGCGCGGCCCGTCATCGACTGTTTCGCCGGCCGCGTCATCCACACCGGCCCGACCGGCTCCGGCCACGCCATGAAGCTCCTCAACAATTTCATCGCGATGGGCTATGCCGCGATCTATTCGGAGGCACTCACCCTGGGCGCCAAGGCCGGGCTGACACCAAAGGTGTTCGACGCCGTCATCCGCGGCGGCCGCATGGATTGCCCCTTCTACCAGACGTTCTTCAAATACGTGCTGGAGCGCGACCGCGACGCCCATAAATTCGCGCTGCGCAACGCACTGAAGGACATGAACTATCTGGCCGCCTTCGCCCAGGCGAGCAATGTCGCCAATCCGGTCGGCGCCTCGGTGCGCAATTCCTATGCTTCCGCCGTCGCCGGGGGGCGCGGCGACGACTACATGCCGATGCTTTCCGACGTCATCGCAGAACTGAACGGAGTGTCGCTGGGGGCGGAAGCCAAAGGGTAGTTCTCGCAGGCGACCACGGCGCCGGTTTATTGATGCCGTGCCTGCAATTGTGCCTGCGCATCGGCCACCCCGTCGGAAGGAAGCTCCATATTGTGCATCACCATGATCGCCCAGCCTTCCTGTTCACGTGTTATAAGCAGGTTCATCAATCCACGGCGGCTCGGCCATTGGTTACCCGAAGGATCACGGGCGCCGCTCATCTCCCAATGGAGGTCGACGGCCGCGACATCGGGCCGAATCTGACGTGCTTGGGTCCGGATCGCCGCCAGGCGGCTCTCCTTGAACATCGTCTCGAAGAGCGGCCTGTGAAACCGCTCGATCTCTTCGCGACCATGTGCGGACATCCCGAATACATTGGTAAAATCGGAATTCCACGCAAAAATGGCGGCAAACGCATGCGCATCATGAGCATTCCACGCGTCAGCCATTGCCGCAACGATATCATGGGCCGCCTGCTCGCTTCCGGAAGTCGACATATTCTCCTCCAATATGATATGGCTTCCATACAATATGGCGTCCGTACTAAATTGAAAAGATGAATCCTTATACGCAGTCGTTGCTCCTCTATGCCTATCAGGGATCGGCAGGCGCTCTCGTCGAGACATTGCGGGCGCGCGGGCATCTTGCGATCCGACCAAAGCACGGCGCCGTTTTCGCCAATATCGAGCGGCAGGGAACGCGGCCGAGCGTCATGGCCGAACGTGCCGGCATTGGGAAAGCCGCAATGGGAGAACTGATCGACGAACTCCAACGGCTTGGTTATGTCCGGCGCGAGCCTGATCCGAGCGACCGGCGTGCCAAGCTGGTTGTCCCGACGGACGCTGCTGTGGAGGTGACCAATATCGTCCACGAGTTCAACATGAACCTCGAAACGACGTATCGCGAACTTCTCGGCGAAGAGGCCTATCAGGCGCTGCGCACCGCGCTTCAGGCAATCGCTCCACGGAACGAGATGCAGCCGCGCCTGCCGCCGGATACATAAAGCGCTGGCGACAACGCTGTCTCACATATTTCCGATCCGCTTCCCGCTTTCCCGGTCGAAGAGATGCGCCATTCCGGGCTCGATTGCGAGCGGCAGCACTTGGTCGGGCTCTACCGCAGACGTGCCCGGCAGCCGGGCAACCATTTCGCCCCCCGCCCCGCCGCCGTCGGCGAGCCGGCCATGCGCAAGCGTGTCGGCGCCGAGCGTCTCCACCGCCCGAATGGCGAGCTTCAGGTCGGCATTGAGGTCATCGACAGGCGAAAGATGCTCGGGTCGAACGCCGAGGAGAACCTTGCGGCCACTTTCCGGCAACGCCATGTCCCGCGGCTTCACCGTACCGCCGCCGTCAAGATCAAGTCCCTTGCCGTTGGGCGCGACCGTCGCCGGCATGAGGTTCATCGCCGGTGAGCCGATGAAGCCCGCGACGAAGGTGGTGGCCGGTGTACGATAGACGTTGAGCGGCGTGTCGATCTGTTCGGCATGGCCGCCGTTCATAACCACCAGCCGGTCGGCGAGGGTCATGGCCTCGACCTGATCGTGCGTCACGTAGAGCGAGGTCGTTTCGACCTTGCGCTGCATCGCCTTGATTTCCAGCCGCATCTGTACCCTGAGCTTGGCGTCGAGGTTGGAGAGCGGTTCGTCCAGTAGGAAAGCCGCCGGTTGGCGCACCAGCGCTCGGCCCATCGCGACACGCTGGCGCTGGCCGCCCGAAAGCTGCCGCGGCCTGCGGTCGAGATAGGGCTTCAGCTCCAGCATCTGGGCGGCGGCATCGACGCGCTCGCGGATCGCATCCTTGGAAAGGCCGGCGATCTTCAGCCCGTAGGCCATGTTATCGTAGACGCTCATATGCGGATAGAGCGCGTAATTCTGGAAGACCATGGCGATGTCACGTTCGCCCGGTTCGAGATCGTTGACGACGCGCCCGCCGATCTGGATCGTGCCTTCGGTGATCGGCTCCAGCCCCGCCACCATCCTGAGCAGCGTGGACTTGCCGCAGCCGGACGGCCCGACGATGACGATGAACTCCCCATCGGTCACATCGAGATCGATCCCATGGATGACCTCGGTCGTCCCGTATTTCTTGCGTACATCATGGAGGGAAATTGCCGCCATGCGGGTTCAAGCCTTTCTATTTCTCGGTCTCGACCAGACCCTTGACGAACAGCCTCTGCATCGCGATCACCACGATGACCGGCGGCAATAGCGCCAGCACAACGGTCGCCATGACGACGTTCCATTTCGGGATGGAATCGGCCACGTCCGCCATGCGCTTGATGGCCATCACCACCGTGTAATAGTTCGGATCGGTCGTGATCATCAGCGGCCACAGATACTGGTTCCAGCCATAGATGAACAGGATCACGAA
>JBDZVC010000087.1:9925-14363 GCA_040255475.1 Phyllobacteriaceae bacterium
ATCGCGATCTTGCCGATGGCGATGGAGAGCGCCATGACAAGGCTGTTGAACATCATCAGCCCGATCGGCGGCGCGCCGGAGGTGGAAATGCCGGAGAACAGCACCTCCTTGTAGTTCTCGATCGTATGCGGGCCCGGCAGGAGCGGCACGATGCCGGAATAGAAATCGTTCGGCCCGCGCGTCGAGGCGATAAGGGCGATATAGACGGGCAAGGCAACGACCGCCACGCCGAGAATCAGGATCACGTGGCAGAAGAAATTGAGCCAGGGCCTGTTTTCGATCATGCGCGCCTCAATACTGAACGTTGCGCTCGATCCAGCGGAACTGGACGAAGGTAAGGGCGATGACGATGACCATCAGCACCACCGACTGCGTAGCGGAAGAGCCGATGTTCAGGCCGATGAAACCGTCCTGGAAGACCTTGTAGACAAGCGTGTTGGTCGCCTGCGCCGGCCCGCCTTGCGTCGTGGCGTGGATGACAGCGAAGGTGTCGAACATCGCATAGACGGTGTTGATCACCAGAAGGAAGAAGGTAGTCGGCGAGAGCAGCGGGAAGATGATGGTGAAGAAGCGCTTGTAGGGGCCGGCGCCATCGATCGCCGCCGCCTCGACCAGCGATTTCGGGATGGCCTGCAAACCGGCGACGAAGAACAGGAAATTATAGGAGATCTGCTTCCAGCTCGAAGCGATGATGACGAGGATCATGGCGTCGAACCCCGACAGCGAATGGTCCCAGTGATAGCCGACCATGCTCAGCAGATAGGGAAGGATCCCGATCGTCGGGTTGAACATGAACCACCACAATATGCCGGCCACCGCCGGCGCCACCGCGTAGGGCCAGACAAGCAGCGTGGTATAGACCTGGCTGGAACGGATCGTGCGATCAACCGCCAGCGCCAGGATCAACGCCGAAACAAGCGAAAGCACCGCGACACCGACCGCGAATACGAGCGTGACGCGAAGCGAGTTCTCATATGTCGGATCCGAAAACAGGCGAACATAATTGTCGAACCACACGAAGGTCGTTTTAAAGCCGAACGCATCTTCGCGCATGAACGACTGGCGCACCGCCTGCGCGGCGGGCCACAGGAAGAAGACGACGGTGACCACCATCTGCGGCAGGATGAGAAGATAGGGCAGCGTCTTGCTGCGGAAGAGGGTGCGCTTGGTCTGCATCTACCGACCCGGAAGGGAGAGGAGATATGTGAAGCCCGCGCCAAGGCGCGGGCTTCGTGAAGGTCGGTCGACTATTCGTTGGCCTTCTGGAATTCGGCGATCAGCTCGTTGCCCCGCTTGACGACGGCATCGAGTGCCTCCTGGCCGGTCTTCTTGCCCGCCAGCAGGCTTTGGAATTCCTCGTCGATGATCTGACGCACCTGCACGTAATTGCCGAAGCGCAGGCCCTTCGAATTCTCGGTCGGCGGATTGAGCGTCATCTGCTTGATCGCGACGTCGGCGCCCGGATTCTTTTCGTAATAGCCCTGCTTCTGGCCGAGTTCATAGGCGGCCTTGGTGATCGGCAGGTAGCCGGAGAACTGGTGCCAGTCGGCCTGGACCTCGGCCGAGGACAAGTAGTGGAAGAAGTCCGCCACGCCCTTGTAGTGATCCTTGTCCTTGCCCTGCAGCACCCACAGCGTCGCGCCGCCGATGATCGAGTTCTGCGGAGCGCCCTTCACGTCGGAATAATATGGCAGCATGCCGACGCCGACCTCGAAGCCCTTGGCATTGGCGAGGATGTCGGCGCGGGAGGCCGAGGAGTTCATGTAGATGGCGCATTCCTGCGAATAGAATTTCGGTCCCGCGTCATTGCCTCCGACCGGACCGCCATACTGGAAGATACCGTTGTCCTGCCACTTCTTCAGATTGTCCCAGTGCCGGGCCTGGATCGGACCATTGAAGGAAAGACGTGCATCAAGCCCGCCGAAACCGTTCTGCTCCGTCCCGATGGGCAGATTGTGCCAGGCCGAGAAGTTTTCCAGTTGCACCCAGGAAATCCAGCCAGTGGTGAAGCCGCATTTGGCTGCGCCCGAATCCTTGATCTTCTTGGAGAAGCTTTCGACATCCTCCCACGTCTTGGGTGGCGTGTTGGGGTCGAGACCGGCCTTCTTGAAGACGTTCTTGTTGTAATAGAGGACTGGCGTCGAGGAATTGAAGGGCAGCGACAGCATATTGCCGTCCGTGTCGGTGTAATAGCCGACTACAGCCGGGAGGTAATCGTCGGGATTGAAAGCCTCGCCGGTGTCTTTCATGAGCTGGTAGACAGGGTAGACGGCGCCCTTGGCGGCCATCATCGTGCCGGTGCCGACTTCGTAGACTTGCACGATGTCGGGTTGCTGGTGGGCACGGAAAGCCGCGATCGCGGCCGTCATCGTCTCCGGATAGCTTCCCTTGTAGGTCGGCACGACCTCGTATTTGTCCTGCGATTTGTTGTAGCCGGCAACGATCGATTCGAGCTTCTGCCCGAGCGCGCCGCCCATTGCGTGCCACCACTGGATCTGGGTCTTCGCTTCGGCGACGACCGGCGACATCATCGCGAGCGCCGTTGCGGCGGCGAGAAAGGTTCGGAACTTCATTTTATTCTCTCCCATGGAAAGCCGTTTGATGCGGTTCGCTTATTGGTCGGCTTTTATTACCGGCAGATGACAGCATCAGCCGAGGCCGATGTCTAGTCCAGACTTGCGCATAATCGAAATTAATCCGCGATTCAAACGCACTAAAAGCGAAGATCGCGATCCCTGCGGCGGCCGGGCGGCCAAGGCGCTTCTATTTGAACAGCTTCACCACGTTCGCGTGCGGTTCGAGCAGCGTGTCGATCCTGAGCGCCGCAGCTTCGAAGATCGTGCCGGCGAGTTTCGGTCGCGAAAAGAGAAAGCCCTGCAGATAGTCGGCGTCCGCATCGATCGCGCACGCCAGTTGCTCTGACGTTTCGATGCCTTCGATCAGAACCTTCGTGCCGAGTCCGTGCAGGCCGGTGACGAACGACTTGAAGAGGCCGGCGGCGGCCGGAACGGTGGCGATCTGGCGGAACCACCCGCCGTCGATCTTGATGATGTCGGGAGTAAGCAGCTTTACCCGCTCCAGATTGGAAGCGCCGACTCCGAAATCGTCGAGGGCGAGGCGGATGCCATGGCGCCGCATCTCCCCGGCGATCCGGCTGAGCGTGTCGAGGTCTTGCGCCTCTGTCTCGACGATCTCGCAGACGAGCAGATGGCTATCGAGCTGTATTTCGCCGTAGCGGCCGGCGATGAATTCCAGCTCTTTCACCATCACCGCGAAATCGCTGTTGGTGCGGGGATCGAAATTGAAGAAGAGAACCAGCCCCGGCTCGCCGATATTGTCGTAATTCCTGAGGTGCAGCGTCCGACACATGCTTTCCACGAAGACCTTGTCTTCGTCGGGCGTCGCGTCGAAAAGCGCTTCCGGCGGCAGAGGCTGGCCATCGCGGAACGGCACCACCAGGCCCTCGGCGGCGAAGGGGCGCAGCCATTCTTCCTCGCGGCGGAATATCTTCTGATAGGCGCTCTTCAGGATGAGGTCGCCGTAGCGGCCATATTCGATGCCGATCTCATCGACGACGATCGCGTCGCTGACCCGCCGGGGATGTTTCATTCTTTCAGCTTCCGGCGACATGACGGCCCGAAGGCAGCCGTGAACCCCTGTTCTCCCGATTGTGGCAGCGAAGCTTTGACCAGGGGTTAATGACACGGATTCCGCTTGCGCCACCGATCGAGCCTTGCGATTCGCCGCCGGATCGGACAAGAGAGACGCGGCAATTTTCCCCTCATGGAGACGTTAAAATGGCCTTCCTCGCCGACGCCCTTTCACGCGTGAAGCCTTCCGCGACGATCGCGGTCAGCCAGAAGGCGCGCGACCTGAAAGCGAAAGGCCGCGACGTCATCGGTCTCGGCGCCGGCGAGCCGGATTTCGATACGCCCGACAACATCAAGAACGCGGCGATCGACGCGATCCGGCGCGGCGAGACCAAGTACCCGCCGGTGTCCGGCATCGCGCCGCTGCGCGAGGCGATCGCGAAGAAGTTCAAGCGCGAGAACAATCTCGACTACAGGCCGGAGCAGACGATCGTCGGCACCGGCGGCAAGCAGATCCTGTTCAACGCGCTGATGGCGACGCTGAACCCCGGAGACGAGGTGGTGATCCCGCGCCCCTACTGGGTCAGCTACCCGGAGATGGTGGCGATCTGCGGCGGCACGTCCGTCTATGCCGAAACCTCGATCGACAACGGCTTCAAGCTGACGCCGGCAGCGCTCGAAAAGGTCATCACGCCGAAGACCAAGTGGCTGATCTTCAACTCGCCGTCGAACCCGTCCGGCGCCGCCTACACGGAGGCGGAGCTGCGCGCGGTCGCCGACGTGCTCATGAAGCATCCGAACGTCTGGGTGCTGACGGACGACATGTACGAGCACCTGACCTATGGCGA
>JBDZVC010000534.1:0-2638 GCA_040255475.1 Phyllobacteriaceae bacterium
GCGGGAGGTTGGTGGTGGACGAGCCACTCGCCAACCGGGTCAGGTCCGGAAGGAAGCAGCCCTAACGAGCCACGGCACGGGTCATCGTGCCAGCCTCCCACCTTCTTCGGTTTCGCCGGGCCGCTTTCAATTTCGCCTGACGGCATTGACGCCGGCCCGCGCGGCGGGCGACAGTGAAGGTGTTCCGACCCCGCGTCGGGCCGACATCAGCCATTCGGGAGCGAAACGCGCTTATGAGCGAGGCCGGACAGACGGCGTCCGACGAGAAGGAAGCGCCGGGAAAGAGCGCACCGGTTGAAAGCGCCCGGAGCGAGGCGAAAGCCGGCCCTTACCGCGTGCTGGCGCGAAAATACCGTCCGCGCGACTTTTCCGACCTGATCGGCCAGGAGCCGATGGTGCGCACGCTGACCAACGCCTTCAGGACGGGGCGGATCGCGCAGGCATGGATGCTGACCGGCGTGCGTGGCGTCGGCAAGACGACCACCGCGCGCATCCTGGCCCGAGCGCTCAACTACAAGACCGCGACCGTGAACGAGCCGTCGATCGCCTTCCCTGAATTGGGCGAGCACTGCCAGGCGATCATGGAAGGCCGCCATGTCGACGTGATCGAGATGGATGCCGCCTCCCATACCGGCATCGACGATATCCGCGAGATCATCGAGCAGGTGCGCTACGCGCCGGTCTCGGCGCGCTACAAGGTCTATATCATCGACGAAGTGCACATGCTCTCCACTCAGGCCTTCAACGGCCTGTTGAAGACGCTGGAAGAGCCGCCGCCGCATGTGAAGTTCATCTTTGCCACGACCGAGATCCGCAAGGTGCCGATCACCGTGTTGTCGCGCTGCCAGCGCTTCGACCTGCGTCGCGTCGATGCCGGCGTCCTGACCACGCATCTGGAGAAGATCGCAGGGCTGGAAGGTGTCGATGTGGAGCCCTCGGCGCTCGCCATGGTCGCGCGCGCGGCGGAAGGTTCCGTGCGTGATGCGCTATCCATCCTCGACCAGGCGATCGCCCATGGCGAGAGCGGCGTCACCGCCGAGGAGGTGCGCGCCATGCTCGGTCTCTCCGACCGGGCGCGCGTGGTCGACCTGTTCGAGCTTCTGATGAAGGGCGACGTGGCGGGCGCGTTGAACGAATTCCGCGCGCAATACGATGCCGGCGCCGATCCGGCGGTCGTGCTGACCGACCTTGCCGAGTTCACGCATCTGGTGACCCGGCTGCGCTTCGTGCCGGAAGCCGCCCGCGATGCCTCGCTGACGGAGGACGAGCGGACGCGCGGAGCCGCCTTTGCCGAAAAGCTGTCGGTCAGGGTGCTGTCGCGTGCCTGGCAGATGCTTCTCAAAGGCATCGGCGAGACGGAGGGCGCGGCGCGGCCGGCAAGCGCGGCCGAGATGGTGCTGATCCGCATCGCGCACGCCGCGACGCTGCCGACGCTCGACGAGGCGTTGAAATCGTTGGAACAGGGTGTTGGCGCACCGCCTTCCGGTGGAAATGGCGCGCCCCGTTCTCCGGCGCCTCAGTCGTGGCAAGGCGGGCCGATGGCTGCGCCGGTGGGTGCCGTGCCCAATGCAGTCGCCTCTTCGCGCATGCCGACAAGCGGCGGCGGGCAGACGATGCGGCTGGTGGAGCGGCAGGCCGACGCCGAGCCGCAGGCGGTCGCGCCAGAGCCGACCGTCCCGCAACAGGCAATCGAACAGGAGGCTGCGCCTTCCGTCCGTGTCCAGTCGCTCGCCGATATCGCGGCCCTGGCCGACGCCGAGCGCGACATGGCCTTCAAGGTGCTGGTGAAACGCTGCGTGCGGCTGGTGCGGCTCGATCCCGGCCGGCTCGACATCTCGCTTACCGCCGACGCGCCGAAGACGCTTGCCGGCGATCTGAACGCGCGGCTGCGCCGATGGACCGGCCGCAACTGGCTGGTCACCGTTTCGCGCGAGGAGGGCGGGCCGACGCTCGCCGAGCAAGAAGCCTCGCGCCGCGAAAGCGCCCTCATGGACGCACGCGCCGACCCGAATGTCGCGGCGATTCTCGCCCGCTTTCCCGGCGCGAGGATCGTCAACGTGCGGCTGCCGGACGCCAAGGCTGTCGCCGATGCCGACGACCTTCCGGCCGATGCCGCGCCGGACGATATTGAAGACGGCGAAGAGGACTGACGAACGGAGATGGCCATGAAGGATCTGATGGGCCTGATGGGCAAGGCGAAGGAAATGCAGGCCAAGTTCGAGGCCATGCAGCAGGAAGTTGCCTCGATCGAGGCGACCGGGCAGGCCGGCGGCGGCATGGTCTCCGTCACGCTGTCGGGCAAGATGGAGATGCGGGCGCTGAAGATCGACCCCTCTCTCTTCAAGGAAGACGAGGTCGAGATTCTCGAGGATCTGATCCTCGCCGCCCACAACGACGCCAAGGCCAAGGTCGAGGCCGTATTGCAACAGAAGACCCGCGAGATGACGGCCGGCCTGCCGATCCCGCCAGGGATGAAATTGCCGTTCTGAAGGGAGCGGGCAGGGATTGGGCAGGCGCGAACTCACGCCGAATTCTTCCCTACTCGCTATTCACCATTCGCTCTATAAGCCGCCATGTCCGCCAAGCGAATCGCCGGCCCCGAGATCGAACGCCTGATCCAGCTCCTCGCCAAGGTGCC
>JBDZVC010000535.1:0-2637 GCA_040255475.1 Phyllobacteriaceae bacterium
ACGCCATCGAGCCGAAGATGACCAGCTTCGTCTTCAAGATCCAGGCCAATATGGATCCGAACCATCGCGACCGCATCGCCTTTGTGCGTGTCTGCTCGGGCACGCTGGAACGCGGCATGAAGGCGAAGCTCGTGCGCACCGGCAAGCCGATGTCGCTCAGCGCGCCGCAGTTCTTCTTTGCGCGGAGCCGCATCACCGCCGACGAGGCCTATCCGGGCGATGTGGTCGGCATCCCCAACCACGGCACGCTCAGGATCGGCGACACGCTGACCGAAGGGGAGGAGATCCTGTTTCGCGGTGTCCCGAACTTCGCGCCGGAGATCCTGCGCCGCGTGCGCCTCGGCGACGCCATGAAGGCAAAGAAGCTGAAGGAAGCACTCCAGCAGATGGCCGAGGAAGGCGTGGTGCAACTCTTCTCGCCCGACGACGGCTCTCCGGCCATCGTCGGCGTCGTTGGCGCGCTGCAGCTCGACGTTTTGAAGGAAAGGCTTTCCGTCGAATATTCGCTGCCCGTGGATTTCGAGATGGCGCGTTTCTCCGTCTGTCGCTGGATAAGCGCCGACAGCGCGACCGAACTCGATCGTTTCATAGACACGCATCGCGCCGACATCGCCCGCGATCTCGACGGCGATCCCGTCTTCTTGGCCCAGCACGAATTCGGCCTCAACTACGAAGCCGAGCGCTGGAAGGCGATCCGCTTTGCCACCGTGAAGGATTACCAGGTACGCGAGGCGGCATAGGCCATGCCCTTCATGGCGTCAGGTCGATCGTCTCCATCGTGTGGTTGACGCAGATCGAGCAGCAATTATGACAGGGCCGGTTGTTATCCGGCCCGACGCCGAATGAGATACGGTCATCGCCGTTGATCCAGGCGCCGTAGCAGATGCGTTCCCCTGGCGTGCAGGAGATCGTCACTTCCTTGATATCGCCGGGATCGAGCAGGTAGACCTGATCGCCGCGGGGCCACGTCCTGTTCTCGCCGTGCAACTCGATGGCGACGGAGCGCGAATGCTCGTTTTGCAGCACATAGCCCATCTCGGCGGCGTGTGTCGCGCCGACCGTCAAAAGGCCGAGCACCAGCGCCGGCCCGCAGAGGACGCGGGAAGCGTTGGGAATTGGCATGCGATCGTCCTGTTCTTGTCGTTAAATGACGCCTCTTCGGACGGCGCCATCCAAATCACAGAACGTTAAGAACATCTTTCCGTTGCCGTCGAAACGGCATGTGATCCTATCTCACTTGCATCCGGGCGGCCCTCAAAGCAGGCCGCGCCTGGCAAGGTTCTTCATCAGAGCCGCCGCGCCGAAGCTCCAGGGGGGACATTCCGTCGCCAGCCGCACCGTATTCATCAACGTGCCGAGCGCGGGCGTCGAGATCGACACGATATCGCCGGTCTTGTGTGTGAACCCTTCGCCTTCCACGTCGCGATCCTCGACCGGCGCGAACAGAGTGCCGAGATAGAGCATGAAGCCGTCCGGATATTGATGATGTCCGCCGATCGTCTGCCGGACGAGGTCGAGCGGGTCGCGGCTGATCTCCTTCATCGAGCTTTGGCCTTTCAGCACGAAGCCGTCCATTCCTTCGACTGTCAGTTCAAGCTCGGCCTTTCGCACATCGTCCATGCCGAAACCGTCGTCGAAGAGCCGGATGAACGGCCCGATGGCGGAAGAAGCGTTGTTGTCCTTCGCCTTGCCGAGGAGCAGCGCCGAGCGGCCCTCGACGTCGCGCAGATTGACGTCGTTGCCGAGGGTGGCGCCCTTCACCCTGCCCTTGCTGTCGACAGCGAGCACGATCTCCGGCTCGGGATTGTTCCAGTACGAGATCGGGTGCAATCCGACCGACGCACCCCATCCGACCGAAGACATGGGTTGCGACTTGGAGAATACTTCTGCGTCCGGGCCGATACCGACTTCGAGATATTGCGACCACAATCCCTCCTCGATGAGTGCGGCCTTGACCTTGGTGGCTTCTTCCGATCCCGGAACCAGATTGCGCAAACTGTCGCCGATGATCGCGGCGACCCTCTCACGGATTTCTCGCGCCCGCGACGGGTCGCCGGCCGCGCGTTCCTCGATGACGCGCTCGATCATGGAGCGGGCGAAGGTCACGCCGCAGGCCTTGACTGCCTGCAGGTCACATGGCGCAAGCAGGCGCAACGTATCTCCCGACGACGGTTCGAAGGAAGCGGCGGCGATGTCCTCGACCGGGCCGAGGCCTTTCCCATTCGCCTGGCGAACGAGCGTTGCCGGATCGTCGGCTTCCAGAAGGTCGCGCATCGTTGGGAATTCACGGCTGGTGATGTCGATCAGATGGCCGTCGCGAACCGTCACGATCGCCGGCCCCTCCACATCGCTTCGCCATACACGGCCCACCAGCGAACCACTCTCAGCTTTCGGTAATAGCCGCATTCCATTCATTCCCTAGCTTCTCCTGAACCGGATCACTCTTCTACCAGGAGCGGAATCCGGCGAAAGACATTCCGCTTCGAGCGGCGCCGTCGCGCGAATATCCTCCCAGTCGGCCACATTTTGCTGCAAAATTCCTCGCCACAAGGCCACATTGCACTATCATGCCGGCCACGTCATATAAACCCGACCAATATGCAGGGAGAAGCTGCCATGAGCGTACGCATCAACGAC
>JBDZVC010000536.1:0-2630 GCA_040255475.1 Phyllobacteriaceae bacterium
CCCATGTACGCCTCGAAGAACATCATCGAGAACGCCGTCAATTCGAAGGACCACACCACGCTTGTCGCGGCCGTCAAGGCCGCCGGCCTCGTGACGACACTTGAAGGCAAAGGGCCGTTCACCGTCTTCGCGCCGACCAACGAGGCGTTTGCCAAATTGCCGAAGGGCACCGTCGACACTCTGCTCAAGCCGGAGAACAAGGCGAAGCTCACCAAGATCCTGACCTGCCATGTTATCGCCGCCGAAGCGACCGCCGCGGTCGTCAAGAGGATGGTCAAGGAGGACGGCGGCGCACACAAGGTCAAGACGGTCGGCGGCTGCATGTTGACGCTGCGCGACAAGAACGGTCACGTCACAGTCACCGATGAGAACGGCAATACGGCGCGTGTGACCATTCCCGACGTCAAGCAATCGAACGGCGTAATCCACGTCATCGACAAGGTGCTGCTGCCGAAGTCGTAGGCGCCAAGAAAGGCCGGTCGGTCCCGTCGCCAAAGGCCGGCCTTTTGTCCCATCCGCTGTTCGGTTGGACCGTTCAAGCGATCGCCGCAAAAAGCGGTGAAAGGCGGGGGGATGCCGACCAAATTGCATATTCCCGAAGATGTGATGGTCCGTTCGGCAAATATGATGCCGGGATCGCGGTTCATCGTTGCATTATTGCGTCGAAGCCGACCGGCGGGGCCGGCGATATATGCTGGAAGGAGATGGGCATGAACCGGCGCAATTTTCTCTACGCTTCGGCCGGCACGCTGGCGATCGCGGTGGGCGGATCGGCACTTTTCAAACTGTTTGCTGCCGATAGCGCGCAGGCGGAAACCTTCGAGGTGACGAAAACGGATGCGGAGTGGCGCAAGATCCTGACGCCCGATCAGTACAACATCCTGCGCCAGGAAGGGACCGAGCCGCCATTTTCAAGCCCGCTCATCAATGAACACCGCGCCGGAACCTTCCATTGCGCGGGCTGCGATCTTGCCCTTTATTCGTCCAAGACGAAATTCGAATCCGGCACAGGCTGGCCGAGCTTCTGGGAGGCCCTGCCGGATGCGGTCGGAACCAGATCGGACTACGCACTCGCCATGCAGCGCACCGAAGTCCACTGCCGGCGCTGCGGCGGGCATCTCGGCCATATCTTCGACGACGGCCCGCCGCCCACCGGCATGCGCCACTGCATCGACGGTCTGGCGCTGAATTTCAAGGCGGCGAGCCCCACGGCGAGCTGAGTTCGCTTGCATCGAGGTTCGACGTGCTCAGGTGCGTCCTTCGAGGCTCCGCTTCGCGGAGCGCCTCAGGATGATGGCGACTGGCGCATTCTCCCTCATGGTGAGGTGCGGGCGAAACGAGCCTCGAAGGACGCACGATCTATCAATGCCCTCCGCCGCCGCTCGCCGACTCCGGCGGCTTGCGCATCATGATCGCGAATACCGCGAGCATCGCGAAAAGCACGGTCAGCAGGTAGAAGATATCGACGAACGCCATCACCTGCGCCTGCAGGTGGACCCTGCCGGCCATCTGCGCGAGCGCCCCGGTCGTCCCGTCGATGCCGTGCGCCTTCAGATTACCGGCCATCATGCCGAGTTGCCTCAGCGCTTCGGGGTTGCTCCAGCTCACGCTTTCGGAAAGCCGCGCGTAATGCATGTCGGAGCGGTGGATCAGGAGCGTGTTGATGAGCGCCAGCCCGACCGCGCCGCCGAGGTTGCGGGTCAGATTGAAGAGGCCGGAAGCGTTCTTCATCTTTTCCGGCGGCAGCGTACCGAGCGCCAGATTGCTAATCGTCACCATGCACAGCATCAGCGACACGCCACGGAAGATCTGCGGCAGGATGAGCTCGTTATAGTCCCAGTCCGAAGTGAGGCCGGTCGTCATCCAGGTACCGGCGGCGAAGCCGAGGAAGCCGATGAGCAGCATCAGACGCGGGTCGACCTTGCGTGACAGCATGCCCGAGATCGGCGCCGTCACGAACATCGCCGCGCCGCTGATGAAGACGGCTTCGCCGATCATCAGCGAATCGTAACCACGGATGCGCCCGAGATAGAGCGGGTAGATGTAGGTCAGTCCGTAAAGTCCGATGCCCATGACGAAGGAGAAGGCCGAGCCGAAGCTGAAGTTGATGTCCTTGAAGGCGCTGAAATCGACCACCGGAAGCGCTGCCCGAAACGAGCGCCAGAAGAACACCACGCCTCCAATCGCCATGATGATGGAGAATTTGAAGACCGTGTCGTCCTGCAGCCAGTCATATTGCGGCCCTTCCTCCAGAACGTATTCGAGGGAGCCGAGGAACGCGGCCATGCCGGCGAGCCCAACCCAGTCGAAGCGCTTGAGAAGCGAAGAATCGCCCTTGTCGAAGTCGATAAGCGTCCACGCCGCCGCCGTCACCATGATGCCGGGGATGATGTTGACCAGGAACAGCGCATGCCATGAGAAGGCGTGGCTGAGATAACCGCCGATGGTCGGGCCGATCGTCGGAGCCAGCGTAGCGACAAGGCCGATCATCGGCGTCACCACCGCGCGCCTCGACGGCGGAAAGATGGTGTAGGCGGCCGCGAACACGCTCGGGATCATGCCGCCGCCGATGAACCCCTGGATGGCGCGGTAGACGATCATCTGGTCCATGTTGGTGGCGGTGGCGGCAA
>JBDZVC010000537.1:0-2621 GCA_040255475.1 Phyllobacteriaceae bacterium
AATCTGGGCTGCGATACGGCGCATGACCGCCACTCCTTCGCATTTGCGGGGTTTCATTGAGCGATCAGTAACCAAATCGCGGTTAACCGGCGTTCAAGAAACAGGGTTAATTTTTCGTTTTAGCCGGATTTTTCCAGGCAAGACCGTCTCCCGCCGATCTCGGGCGCAACCTATGCGGAAATACGGCGGAAACGCGGCCATAGCCGGATTGTACCGAAATTCCTTACGCCACCTTATTCGAGAAGCGGCGACCAGGCAGGGTCCGACGCGAAATTCGGTGTCGGAATCTCCTGCTCGTTGCGGCCCGTCAGGTCGATTGTGTGCAGTTTGGGCCCGGCTGCGCCCGCGGGAGCACTGAAGAACATGATGACGCGGCCGTTCGGTGCCCAGGTCGGCCCCTCCTCCTGGAAGGCGGACGACAGGATGCGCTCTCCCGAGCCGTCCGGGCGCATGACGCCGATCTGGAACTCGCCGCCGGTCTGCTTGGTGAAGGCAATCAGGTCTCCGCGCGGTGACCAGACCGGCGTGGAATAGCTGCCGTTACCAAAGGAAATGCGATGCTGGTTGGAGCCGTCGGCCCCCATGACGTAGATCTGCGAGTGCCCGGTACCGCCGCCCCGATCCGAGGTAAAGGTGATCTGGCTTCCGTCGGGCGAATAGGATGGCGACGTATCGATCGCATCCGCCGTGGTCAGCCGCGTCGTGTTGCGGCTCCTCAGATCGAGCGTGAAGATGTTGGAATTGCCGTCGTCCCGCAGGAGGCTCATGATGACCTTCTGTCCGTCCGGCGAGAAGCGCGGGGCGAACGTCATGCCGGGGAAATTGCCTACGAGTTCGCGCTGGCCGGTCTCGATCTGCAGGAGATAGACCCTCGGCTGCCCGCTTTCATACGACATATAGGTGATTTCCTGACGATTCGGCGAGAAACGCGGCGTAATCGCCAGCGCCTTGCCGCTCGAAAGATAGCGCTGGTTGGCGCCATCCTGGTCCATGATCGCCAGCCGCTTGACGCGGTTGTTCTTGGGTCCGGACTCGTCGATATAGACGATGCGCGTATCGAAATAGCCCTTCTCGCCGGTAAGACGCTCATAGATGGCGTCGGCGATGATGTGGGCGACGCGGCGGTAGTTGCCCTTGTTGGCGAAATATTGCTGCCCGACGAGCTGCTGCCCGGCGAATACGTCCCACAGCCTGAACTCGGCCTTCACCCTTCCATCGGCTTCCTGTGACACCCGGCCCGTCACCAGCGCCTGCGCGTTGATGACCTTCCAGTCCTCGAAACGTGGTGCTGCGTCGGGATTAGAGACCTTCTCGATGAAGGCCGAATGGTCGATCGGCGCGAACAGGCCCGAACGCTGCAGATCGGCCGAGACGATATCCGATATCTGCTTGCCCATCGCGTCGCCCGACAGGAAATCGGTGATCGCGATCGGCAATGGCGCGACATTGCCCTTGTTGACGTCGATCTCGACCAACGCCCGGGCCGGCATGGTCGCCCCGGCGAGGCCGGCCGCGAACGCAACGGCGAGCAGGATGGTCTTCAAAAGATGCTTCATGGATTTCGCCTCTTTGAGCTCGATGGCGGAAGGTCAGAACATATCGCTGGGATCGAAGTGAACGACGACGTTTGCCCAGGTCTGATATTTGTCGGAAGGCAGGTTGAAACCGCGCTGGTTGCAGATATTGACCGCCCTCAGCGCACTTTCGTCGGCCTGCCGGCTGCCGGCGCTCTGGACTACCCGCGGCGCGCCTTCCAGATGCCCGTCGGGCGACAGGCTGAACTCGACCGTGACCTTCAACTGGTTGGCGTCCTCGACACCGGCCGGAATGGTCCAGCATCCGGCAAGCTGGCTGCGCAACGCATCCATCTCGCTCTGCGAAAGCTTTTCGCCGCCGGTTGTATGGTCCGCGCCGAGCGAAGCCTCATTGGTGGAGCGCTTGGCGCCGCCACCCGATGCCTTTTCCTTGTTTAACAGTGCCGCTACCTTGTCGAGGCTGAAATCCTTGTCCTCGGATTTCTGGCGCGATGCTTCCTTGACCGCCGGCTTTTCGGAAACCTTGCGCTCCGGCGCCTTGGCCGTCTGCGCCTGTGGCGGCTGCGGCCGGGCATCGGGAGCCGGCGCGGTTTCCGGCAGTTTCATGGCCTCGGCGTCGGGATTCTCGGCAATGATCGCCTGCTGCACAGGATCGGGCTTCACTTCCTGCTTCGGCTGCGCCTGCGGCGTGCGTTCGGTCGCCGGCACGGGCTCCGGCTTGGCCTCGGCCTGCTTCGGCGGCTGCTCGACCGGCTTCTCCGCCGGCTTGACGACCGGCTCGGGCGCCGGCGGCGGTTCCGCCGTCTTCTCGACGGGCTTGGGCTTCACCTCCGGCGTCGGCGGGGCCTTCATGTCCTGACTGTTGTCGCCGACCTTCTGGGCATCCTTGACCGGCTCGGGCCTTGTGGTGGGCTTCGGAGCGGATTTCTCCTTCTTCGGCGCCTTCTTGTCCCCCTCCTGCACCTGCGTAATCGACTGCACCGGCACGATGTCGACCGGCAGCGCCTCGACATCGCCGACCTCATAGGGCCTCGGCGCCGACAGGGTGAAAAGCCCGAAGGTCAGCACCGCGGCGTGGAGAATGAC
>JBDZVC010000538.1:0-2616 GCA_040255475.1 Phyllobacteriaceae bacterium
GGCCTCGCCGAACAGATCGAGCCCGGTGCCGGCGGGCATGGCGGCAGTAACGGCGATGATCTTTTCGTCCTCGCGCGCCTCGCGGATCAGGCTTTCGGCGAACACTTTCGTAGAGCTCGGGGCGTTGGCCGGCGCCTTGGCCTGCGCGCCGGTGATGACGTCGAATTTCGAGACGCCATGATATTTGTCCGGCGCGGCTTCCGCCGGCGGATAGCCCTTGCCCTTCTGGGTGATGACATGGATCAGCACCGGGCCTTCGCCATGGTCGCGGACATTCCGGAGCACCGGGATCAGATGCTCCAGATTATGCCCGTCGATCGGCCCGATATGGTAGAAGCCGAGCTCCTCGAAGAGCGTGCCGCCCGTGACATAGCCGCGCGCATGCTCGACCGCCCTGCTGACGGCGTTCTCCGCGCGCTTGCCGAGATAGGAGGTCAGCTTCTTGCCGATGTCGCGGATGCCGAGATAAGCGCGCCCGGAAGCAAGCCGCGCCAGATAGGCGCTCATCGCGCCTTCCGGAGGCGCGATCGACATGTCGTTGTCGTTCAGGATGACGATCAGCCGCGCATCGAGCGCACCGGCATTGTTCATCGCCTCATAGGCCATGCCCGCCGACATGGCGCCGTCGCCGATGACAGCGATGACGTTGTTCCTGCCGCCCTTCAGGTCGCGCCCGACAGCCATGCCGAGCCCGGCCGAGATGGAAGTGGAGGAATGCGCCGCGCCGAAGGGATCGTATTCGCTCTCCGCGCGCTTGGTGAAGCCGGAAAGCCCGCCCTCCTGGCGCAGCGTGCGCATGCGGTCGCGCCGGCCGGTCAGAATCTTGTGCGGATAGGCCTGGTGCCCGACATCCCAGATCAGCCGGTCATTAGGCGTGTTGAAGACATAGTGGATGGCAACGGTGAGTTCGACCACCCCAAGCCCCGCACCGAGATGGCCGCCCGTTTGCGACACGACATCGACCAGCTCGGCACGCAACTCGTCCGCAAGCTGCGGCAGCCTGCTCTCCGGCAGCTTGCGCAGGTCGGAGGGGAAGCGGACCGTATCGAGGAGCGGTGTCGCGGGCGGAGGTGTCATCGTTCAATCACGAAATTGGCAGGGAACTGGCACATCTGTCCGATGCAGATAGGCGCTGCCGGTGCGAAAGTAAATAAAAGGGCATCGGTCGGATAGAAGCTTCAGTTCTCGGGCAGAGGAATGAATTCCTCCTCGTCACCCGGCACGATGTCGAACCGGCCGGTCCGCCATTCCTCCTTGGCCTGCTCGATACGCTCCTTCGAGGAAGACACGAAGTTCCACCAGATATAGCGCCGTGAACCGAGCGAGGCGCCTCCAAAGAGCATGAAATGCGCGCCGCGCTCCGAATTGACCACGATCTCGTCGCCCGCGCGCAGCACCAGCAGCCTGTCGGAGGGGAAACGGTCGCCCGCAATATCGACCTCGCCGTCGAGGATATAGATCGCCCGTTCCTCGGCGGTGGGCGGAATCTGGAAGCGGCCGCCGGCCTCGAGCCGTATATCCGCGTAAAGTGTTTCCGACGTCGTCCTGACCGGCGATCTCGCGCCATGCAGCTCGCCAATGACAACCCGGAAGGCCGCGCCGTCGCCTTCGCCTTCCGGCAATTCGCCACGGCCCGTGTTCTCGAACTGCGGTGCGACCTCCTCGGCCGCGTCCGGCAGCGCCAGCCAGGTTTGCAGGCCGGAAAGCGACAGAGGCCCGCCGCGCAGTTCCTCCGGCGAGCGCTCGGAATGGACGATGCCGCGACCGGCCGTCATCAGATTCACATCGCCCGGCTCGATCACCATCTCGGTGCCGAGCGAATCGCGGTGGCGGATCTTGCCGTCGAACAGGTAGGTGACGGTAGAAAGACCGATATGCGGATGCGGGCGGACGTCCACCGCCTGCCCGGCGCGCAGGATCGCCGGTCCCATACGGTCGAAGAAGATGAACGGCCCGACGAGCCGACGGCGAGACGAAGGCAGCGCGCGCCGCACCTCGAAACCGCCGATGTCGTGCGCCCGAGGGATAATCATCGTCTCGATGGCGTCGCAGGCAAAAGCGTCGCCGGGAAGCGGATCTGGACCGGGGAAGAAGGACATAATCTATCCTCAAAGCTGTTTCGGTCGAATTCGTGTCGGTGACGATAGCAGCATCAGACACCGGGCGACAGCATAGGTCCGGCGCACGAAAATTTATCTCCGCCTTGTCGGAACGAAGGCTGGCCGAACGTCCTTCGAACCTACACGGTGAAAGGAGAATGCCATGAGCTATGTTGACGGTTTCGTTCTGGCAGTGCCGAAGGACAATATCGAAGCCTACAAGGAATTGGCCCGCAAGGCGGGCGCGGTTTGGATGGAGCATGGGGCGACAGCCTATGTCGAGGCGATCGGCGACGACGTGCCCTACGGCGAACTCACATCCTTCCCCCGCGCCGTGCAGGCGAAGGAAGACGAAGTCGTGATTTTCTCGTGGATCGTCTATCCGTCACGCGAAAAACGCGACGAGGTGATGGGGAAAGTAATGGCCGACCCGCGCCTCGAAGGAAGCATGAAGGACATGCCCTTCGACGGCAAGCGCATGATCTTCGGCGGCTTCGTGCCGTTCATGGAGTTGTAG
>JBDZVC010000539.1:0-2609 GCA_040255475.1 Phyllobacteriaceae bacterium
GAAACGAACAATATGTCTGCGTCCTTGACTTTCATGGCGCGCATGTAGGCCGTGCACGCGGCAAGCGCAACGCTGGGTTTCTTGCGGCTTTGATGAACGGCCTGTTCGCTGTCTCAGGGCTTGCCGGCGGACACGGTCCGACCGATCTTTCAAGAAAGCCGGACAGGCCGGCATTCAAGGAGTTGCAGTCGTGGAAAAGGTTATCGAAAAATTGCCATTTGCGGCGACGGCACCGATCAGCGTCTCGCGTGTCGCTCTGAAGGCGCGCGATGCGGACGCGCTCGCGAAATTTTATGAAGAGGTTGTCGGCCTTGCTGAGATCGCTCGTGCGCCCGGCCGCATAACGCTCGGCGCGGGCGGGCGGCCGCTGCTTGAAGTCGAGGCGGCTCCCAAGGCCAAATCCGACGACCCACGGAGCGCCGGCCTGTTCCACACGGCCTTTCTCCTGCCGACGCGCGCAGATCTGGCGCGCTGGGTGCGCCATGCGATCGAAAGGAAGATACCGATCGACGGCGCTTCCGACCATTTCGTCAGCGAAGCACTCTATCTCACTGATCCGGAAGGAAATGGGATCGAGATCTACGCCGACCGCCCGCACGAACAGTGGAAGTGGGACGGCTCGTCGGTCGATATGGGCACGGTGCGGCTCGATATTCCGAACCTCGTCAATGAAATCGGGGAGGGCGACGCCGGCTGGAAAGGCGCGCCTGAAAACAGCATGGTGGGTCACGTCCATCTGCGCGTCGGCAACCCGGCGGATGCGGAAAGCTGGTGGCACGCAAAGCTCGGCTTCGACACCGTCGCGAGATACGGCGACGCGGCCGTGTTTCTCTCGACCGGCGGCTATCACCACCATATCGGCGCCAATTCCTGGCACAGCGCCGGCGCCGGCCGCCGCGATCCCGACCGCACAGGCCTTGCATGGGTGGAACTGGTGTCGAAGGAGGCCAAGGCCGAAAAGACGCTGACAGACCCGTGGGGAACGGAGGTGAGGGTGGTGCCTGAAAAGGCGTGAAAGCCAGCGTGCCGACGGCTACCCAAACACCCGCCCGAAAATCGTATCGACGTGTTTGGTGTGGTAGCCGAGGTCGAATTTGTCGCGGATTTCCTCTTCCGACAGCGCCGCGCGTACCTCCTTGTCGGCCAACAGTTCCTCAAGGAAATCCTTGCCTTCCTGCCAGACTTTCATGGCGTTTCGCTGCACCAGCCGGTAGGCGTCCTCGCGGGAAACACCGGCCTGCGTCAGTGCCAGCAGCACGCGCTGCGAGTGCACCAGCCCTCGGAACCTGTTCAGGTTGGCGAGCATGTTTTCAGGATAGACGACGAGCTTCTCGATCACGCCGGTCATCCGCGCCAACGCGAAGTCGAGCGTCACCGTCGCGTCCGGGCCGATCATCCGCTCGACCGAGGAGTGCGAGATGTCGCGCTCATGCCAGAGCGCCACGTCCTCCATTGCCGGAAGCGCGTAGGACCGCACCATGCGCGAAAGGCCGGTCAGGTTTTCGCTCAGGACCGGGTTGCGCTTGTGCGGCATCGCCGAGGAACCCTTCTGGCCGGGCGAGAAATATTCCTCCGCCTCCAGCACTTCGGTCCGCTGCAGATGGCGGATTTCCGTCGCCAGCCTCTCGACGGAGGAAGCGATGACGCCGAGCGTGGCGAAGAACATGGCATGGCGGTCGCGCGGGATCACCTGCGTGGAAACGGGCTCCGGCTCCAGGCCAAGCTTCTTTGCCACATGCTCTTCGACATAGGGGTCGATATTGGCGAAGGTCCCGACCGCGCCGGAAATGGCACACACCGCGATTTCTTCCCGCGCCTGGACCAGCCGTTCGCGGCTGCGCGAGAATTCCGCATAGGCCTGCGCCAGCTTGACGCCGAAGGTGGTCGGCTCGGCATGGATGCCGTGGCTGCGGCCGATGGTGATCGTGTACTTGTGCTCGCGGGCGCGCTTTTCGAGTGCCGCGAGCAGCGCGTCGAGGTCGGCGATCAGGATGTCGGCGGCCCGGCTCAACTGCACCGAGAGGCAGGTGTCCAGCACGTCCGAGGAAGTCATGCCCTGGTGGACGAAGCGCGCCTCCGGTCCGACGATTTCGGCCAAGTGGGTGAGGAAGGCGATGACGTCGTGCCGGGTGGTGCGCTCGATCTCCTCGATCCGCGCGACGTCGAAGGTCGCGGCCTCGCCCTTCTCGCGGATCGCCCGCGCCGCCTCGCGCGGCACCACCCCGAGCTCGGCGAGCGCATCGGTCGCGTGCGCCTCGATCTCGAACCAGATGCGGAAGCGCGTCTCGGGCGACCAGATGGCAACCATTTCGGGGCGGGAATAGCGCGGGATCATGGGGAGGGTCTCCGGGCCTGCTTCAGGACGGTCGATACTTGTCGACCACGACGTCACTCCCGCGAAAGCGGGAATCTCCGTGCAGTGAAACAGCGATTCCCGCTTTCGGGGAAACGACCCCGTGGAACGTGAGTGATCGGGTTGATCCTGCTAGAAGCTCTGTCGTCCACGCCATCACGCGATTTCCGGTCAGGGAGCCGGCCATCGTGGGACTATTGCCTGGGAAGGCCGTAAGCGGCATTCCGCCGCTTACGGCCTCTTGGCATGGTTTGCG
>JBDZVC010000088.1:0-14073 GCA_040255475.1 Phyllobacteriaceae bacterium
GCCCTTTCGAGCTTTTTGTTGGGCGGGAGGCTAGGCGGCAAATCCTAAAGGAATTGGAAGGCAAGGCGTGTAGAGTACCGGCATTCGCTCGGCGTAGTTATCGGGATATTGCGCCGAAAGGGATAATTCTACGGATATGCGCCATGCGAACAGAGAGCGAACCTCTGTCATTGGCAGGGCAAAACATGGCAGTATAAAACGTGATTCGGGCGGGCCAGATCAGCGGCAACATGGAAAAAGCGAACAACGACCTCTTCACCCTGCACAACGAGGCTCCGGCAAACGATTCGCGCCCGGTGAAGCCGGTATCGCGCCCCGCTCCCGCAAGAGACGGCGGCGAAAGCTACAGCGCCGCCGACATTGAGGTGCTGGAGGGGCTGGAGCCGGTACGGCGGCGCCCCGGCATGTATATCGGCGGCACCGACGAGAAGGCGCTGCACCACCTCTTCGCCGAGGTGATCGACAATAGCATGGACGAGGCCGTGGCGGGCCACGCAACCTTCATCGAGGTCGAACTCGACGAAGCCGGTTTTCTCTCGGTCACAGACAATGGGCGCGGCATCCCGGTCGACGCGCATCCCAAGTTCAGCAACAAGTCGGCGCTCGAAGTCATCATGACGACGCTGCATTCGGGCGGCAAGTTCGATAGCAAGGTCTACGAGACTTCGGGCGGCCTGCACGGTGTCGGCGTGTCGGTCGTCAACGCGCTCTCCGAAACGCTGGAGGTGGAGGTCGCGCGCGGCCGCCAGCTCTACCGGCAGGAATTCTCGCGCGGCCATCCGAAAGGCGACCTGCAGAAGCTGGGAGAAGTGCACAACCGCCGCGGCACCAAGATCCGCTTCCGCCCGGACGAGCAGATATTCGGCAGAGGCGCGCATTTCGATCCGGCCCGGCTCTGCCGCATGACGCGCGCGAAGGCCTATCTCTTCGGCGGTGTCGAAATCCGCTGGGCGTGCGCGCCCGCGCTGATCGCCGACAAGGAGAAGACGCCGGAAAAGGCAACCTTCCATTTCCCCGGCGGCCTGAAGGACTATCTTGCCGCCTCGCTCGACGGCGAATTCCAGGTGACGCGCGACATCTTCGCCGGGAAAAGCGAAAAGCAGGGCGGCCATGGTTCGGTCGAATGGGCCGTCACTTGGTATGGTGGCGACCCGACCCTGAATTCCTACTGCAACACGATCCCAACGCCGGAGGGCGGCACGCATGAGGCTGGTTTCCGCTCCGCGCTGCTGCGTGGCCTGAAATCCTATGCCGAACTGACCGGCAACAAGCGCGCGCAGGCCGTCTCCAGCGAGGATGTGATGATCTCGGCAGCCGGCATGCTGTCGGTCTTCATCCGAGAGCCGGAGTTCGTTGGCCAGACCAAGGACCGGCTGGCGAGCATCGAGGCGCAGCGCATCGTCGAAAGCGCCATGCGCGACCCGTTCGACCATTGGCTGGCCGATAACCCGCAGGAAGCCTCCAAGCTGCTCGAATGGGTGATCGCGCGTGCCGACGAGCGTGTCCGGCGGAGGCAGGAAAAGGAAGTTTCGCGCAAGACGGCCGTGCGCAAGCTGCGACTGCCCGGCAAGCTGGCCGACTGCACGCAGAACGCGGCGGCCGGTGCCGAAATCTTCATTGTCGAGGGCGACTCGGCCGGCGGCTCGGCCAAGCAGGCGCGCGACCGCGCCTCTCAGGCGGTGCTGCCCTTGCGCGGCAAGATCCTCAACGTTGCCAGCGCCGGCCGCGACAAGCTGACCGCCAATCAGCAGATCGCCGATCTGATCCAGGCGCTCGGCTGCGGCACGCGCTCGAAATACCGCGACGAGGACCTTCGCTACGACCGCGTCATCATCATGACAGACGCCGACGTGGACGGTGCCCACATCGCCTCGCTCCTGATGACCTTCTTCTTCCAGGAAATGCCGCAACTCATACGCGGCGGCCATCTTTATCTGGCCGTTCCGCCGCTCTACCGCATCAGCCAGGGCGGCAAGGTGATGTATGCGCGCGACGACGCCCACAAGGACGAACTCCTGAAGAACGAGTTCACCGGCCGGGGCAAGGTCGAAATTGGCCGTTTCAAGGGCCTTGGCGAGATGATGGCCGCGCAGCTCAAGGAGACGACCATGCATCCGAAGAAGCGCACATTGCTCCGGGTAGAGGTCATCGACGAACAGGACGCGACCAGGGAAGCGGTAGACGCACTCATGGGCACGAAGCCGGAACTGCGCTTCCGTTTCATCCAGGAACGCGCGGAATTCGTGGAAGAGCTCGATATCTGAGGCTCTAGACCGGAAGGCGGCCCGACAGTGAGCCTCACTCGCTGGCTTGACGTCCTCCGTTCCTGGCCCACGCAGATATCGCGGCCAAAGCGCACCGACTGGATTTTCGCCGTCCGCACGATGGTCGCCGGGCTCATCGCCCTCTCGCTCGCCTACGCGCTGAGGTTGGAAAACCCGCAATGGGCGATGATGACGGTCTATATCGTCGCCCAGCCTGTCGCGGGCATGGCGCTTTCCAAGGGCCTGTTCCGGCTGGTGGGCACTGTCGTCGGGGCGCTTGCGGCGCTTCTGCTCGTGCGGATCGGCGGCGGCAACGCTCCGGCCTTCCTCATGGTGCTCGCGGTCTGGATTGGGCTTTGCACCTATGTCGCATCCATGCTGCGCAATCCCGAATCCTACGCCGCCGCGCTCGCCGGCTATACCGCCGCCATCATCAGCATGCCGGCTTTCGGCCAGCCGCATCTCGCCCATGAGCTCGCCGTCGCACGAGCGTCGGAAATCATTCTGGGCATCCTCTGCGCTGGTCTCGCCAGTCGTCTTTTCCTGCCGCGGCTCGCCAGCGATCAGATAGCAGGAAGGCTGGAGGGCCTGATCCGCGATCTGGCCGCCTATGCCCAATTCGCCTTCGGTGGCGCCGACCGTGCAAAACTCTCAACGCTCAACCGGCGCATCATCGCCGAGACGCAGGCGCTCGGCGAAATGCGCGCTTATGTGCGGCTCGAAGGTCCCAGCCCCGCCGCGCATGGCCGCTCGGTCAGGCGCACCATCGGCTATCTGCTCTCCGCGCTTTCCGCCGCACGAATGTTGCGGCTGCATTCGATGCCGGCCAATCCGGCTTTGCCGGCGACGCGCAGCCGTCTGAAAGAGGTCGTCAATGAGCTGGCCGAACGCCCCGACGCGCTCGATGACGTCCGCGTCCCCATCGCGCGACTGAGGGACATCGCGTCGGATGCGCGCACCAGACCGGTTCCGGAAAGCAACCCGGATCGGATCGGCGCGGTCGCAAGGCTCGCCATGGCGGCGGAATTCGCCGATGCGTTCGCCGGCGTCCTTGACGGCCTCGACGCCGTCCGCCATCCAGGTAGGCAGGAGAGCGACGAGACACGGCAGCCGTCCCTGGTCATCCACCGCGACCGGCAGGCGGCACTGCGCAATGCGGTACGCGCCGCGCTCGCCACCTCGCTCGTCGCCGCCTTCTGGATCGCCACCCAATGGGCGGACGCGGAAGGAGCGACGATCATCGTCGCGGTCGTCTCCAGCCTGTTCGCATCGCGCCCGGCGCCAATCCGCACGGCTTTTGGCTTCTTCAAGGGTACGTTGCTCGCCGTGCCCTTCGCATTTCTCGTCGGCCAGCTCCTGATGCCCGCCTTCCCGGGCTTCGGCTGGTTCGTGCTGTTCGTCATCCCGGTTCTGATACCCGGCGCGCTGGCAATGGCGAACCCGTCTTTCACGGGAACGGCGACGGCCTTTGCGATCAATTTCCTCGCCTTTTTGAGCCCGCACCAGACGATGGTCTATGCGCCGCTCCATTTCCTCAACCAGACGGCGTCCATCCTCGTCGGCATCCTGCTCTCGATCGGCGTCTTCTGGAGCGTATTGCCGGCAAGGCCGCGCGACAGCGTCCTGCGCATCGTCGCCACCATCAAAGAAGACCTCGTGCGGCTCTGCCTGCATGAGCGCGTGCCCCGGCGCCCGGCTTTCGAGAGCCTTGCCTATGACCGCATCAATCAGTTGATGCCGTTCGCACAGCGTAGCGGCGGGCGCGGTGAGGCGATGCTGACGGGCAGTGTCGCGGCCGTCACGGTCGGGCTGGAGATCCTCTCCCTGCGCAACGCCCAGCCTCGCCTCGCCGAACCGGACAGGCCCGTCATAGCCGATTTCCTGAAGCGCCTTGCCTCGCTGATCCTGCGCTCGGCCGGAAGCGGCCTGGGTGGCGGGTCGATTTCCACCTTCGCGGCCAAGACAAGAGCAAAGGCGGAGGAACTCGGCAAGCGCAGCGACGCGGACCCGCCTCTTCTCGCGGTCGCCGCTTCACTACGGGTGATCGCCGCTGCGGTGGAGGACAATCCCCGGTTCTTCCACAGCCCGCGCGCCAACAGCGGCCGCTCCTGACAATATGCTGGCAACAGCGTTGTTCTACGGTGGGCGATGGATGCTCGAACGGCGGATGCTTCGGTCAGGTTCGATCCCGCTCGTGCGACCGGGATCATGCTGGTTACCGCATCCGCCGCTTTCTTCGCGCTCGCTGGCATCTTCACCCGCTCCATCACTGCCGGCCCGTGGACGATCGCCTGCTGGCGCGGCCTCGTCGGCGCGACGATCATCGCCGCCTATGTGCTGTGGCGCGAGCGGGGCCGGGATATGCGGGATAGCCTGCGTCTGGGGAGGCGCGGCTGGGCGCTCGCGATCGTCGGCGCCCTGTCCAGCATCGCCTTCATCACGGCGTTCAAACTCACCTATGTCGCCAATGTCACGATCATCTACGCTACCGTGCCTTTCATGGCGGCGGGGCTCGAGCGTATCGTGCTCGGCGAGCATACGCGCGGGAGCACTATCCTGGCCGCGCTGGCCTCCCTTGCCGGCGTCGCCATCATGATGCTCGGCGGCATCGGCACGGGGAGCCTTGCGGGCAACCTCATGGCCGTCCTCATGACGGCAGGCTGCGCGCTCTACATGGTGCTGATCCGGAAATTCACCGATGCGCCGGTCGTCTGGACCGGAGCGGTCGCAGCCTTCCTGCTTTTCCTCGTCGGCTGCATCGTCACCGACCCGCTCGACGTGACGAGGCACGACGCCATCCTGATGTGCGCTTTCGGTGTCTCCTTTGCCGCCGCCGTGATCCTTTGGACCGAAGGGACGCGACTGGTCAGCGCAGCCGAATCCGGGCTGCTGGGGAGCGCCGAGGTGCCCCTTGCGATCCTGTTCGCATGGATCTTCCTCGATGAACTCCCGCCGCAAGCAAGCCTCATGGGCGGCGCGGTCGTCATCGCCGCGGTTTTTGGTTACGCGGCATGGAATTTCCGGCGGAGAGCAGCAATCGCCGCGGTCACATAGGCTTGCAGGCTGTCAGGCCGCCGCAATGGCCAGCGCATGGCCACGCGCGTTCTCGCGCAGCACTTCGAGATGGATGGCTCGAATGAGGCCGGCAAGCTCGACCTGACGCTCCGCCGGTCCGCTTTGGCCCAAGCAGGCGTTAAGCTCCCTCAGCATCATCCAGCTCACTTCTTGCGCGCCGGCGACACGCCGTCCGTTGGCCACTTCACGCCATATCCCGAGCGCTCGCAGGATCACCCCATGCGAGCTTTCCGGCAGGCCCGCGTCGCGGAAAAGCGCCGAAAGCGCGAGATCGCGCCCGCCGGCGAGAAGCGTCCGCACGCGTGCCGCCTCGCGCCCGGCAAGCACCCCGAGCACGGAGGCGAAGAAATCGATCTTGCCATGTGCCACCATGCGGACAACGAAAGCGGTGGTAAGTTCTCCGGCAAGTCGAAGATGCTCGACCAGCGCCGCGTGCTCGTCCGGGCGGGTCCGGTCGATGAGCGTCAGCGAGGCTCTCACGCAGGCTTCCCGCATCACGCGCTCGCCACGTGCCCTGCCCATCAGGGCGACGACGAGCGGAGCGTCCTTCAGCGCGGCGCTGAGCTTGACCAGCAAAACATGCCGGCAGTCGGGGGGTAAGCGCCGGTCGGCAAGCATCACCTCGCGCAACTTTGGAACGGAGCCGAATCGCTCCGCGATGCGACGGAAGCTGAGCGAGGCTATGTCGGCTCCATCATTCCGGAGCAAGGTGAGACAGGCATCCTCGCAACCCACTTCGGCTATGGCGGCAGCCACCGATTTCGAGACCAGCGCCCTGCCCCCGATGGAACATTGCACGCCGTCGCTTCCCATTGCGACGCGGTCGATGAGATCACTGTCGGTAAAGAGCGGCGAGCGCTTTAGCACAAGGTCAGCGATCTCGTCCTGATCGGAGGCGAGTGCGTGGATGATCTGGAGAGGCGCCAGCCTGTGCATGGCGAGCGCTTCCGCAAGCGCGTAGCGCACCTTTGCCGATGCGTCATCAAGCAGGAAAGTCAGTGCGGCTTCGGCCGCGCAACGATCCTCGAAAGGAAGTTCGCGAGAAACGTAGGCTCTCGCCAATGCCGCGGCGGCAGCCATCCGATCGGAAACGCGCGCCGTATCGACCCACCTTAGGAAATAGCTGATAACCATGCCGCCGACCCGACCCAAGCTACTGTGAACGCTAGGTAGAAATGGTTTAGGAAGCGTTTACCATATCGCTTAACCACCTCTCTTGCGGGCCTTTCATAACCGCCCTATCAAACGCGCGATCAGCGGAGGAGAAAAAATGCCGGGCCTCTATCTCGAGGAGTTCACGCCGGGGCAGGTAATTCGCCACGCCCTCACGAAGAGCGTCACCGAGAGCGACAATATGCTCTTCTCAGTCATGACGCTCAATCCGCAGCCCCTGCATATCGATTTCGATTTCGCGGCCAAAAGCGAATGGGGAAAGCCGCTCGTCAATTCGCTCTTCACGCTCGGCCTCATGATCGGCATCTCCGTGCACGATACGACGCTCGGCACCACGATCGGCAATCTCGGCATGACCGAGACGGTATTCCCGCACCCGGTCTTCCATGGCGACACGATCCATGTGGAGACGGAAGTGAAATCGGTGCGCGCATCGAAATCCAGGCCAGACCGGGGCATCGTCGAATTCGAGCATCGCGCCTACAATCAAGACAATGTGCTGGTAGCGCGCTGCGTGCGGCAGGCCATGATGAAGAAGAAAGGAGCCTGAGCATGCGGTCTCTTCTGTTCGTTCCGGGCGATTCGGAAAAGAAGCTCACCAAGGCCCTGCAGGCAGGCGCGGACATCCTGCTTCTCGACCTGGAAGATTCTGTCGGGCCTGATCGCAAGGCGGATGCGCGGAAGATCACCTCCTCCTTCATCAGCGAGAACAGGAAACAGGCTTCGACCGCGCTCTACGTGCGAGTGAACGATTTCACCACGGGCCTGACCGAGGACGACCTCGCGGCCGTCATGCCGGCGCGGCCGGCCGGCATCATGCTGCCGAAGGCGATCGGCCCGACGGATGTCATGCGGCTCTCGGCGAAACTTCGCGTGCACGAGGCCGAGAACGGCATCGCGGACGGTGCCACGCGGATGGTCGCGATCATCGCCGAAACCGCTGCCGGCGTGCTGGCCGCCCCGGCGTTCAGCGAAGCCCAGCCGCGGCTCGCCGGCGTCACCTGGGGGGCCGAAGACCTGTCGGCGGATCTCGGCGCGCGCATGCCGCGTGACGGCGATGGCCGCTACACGGATACCTTCCGTCTGGCGCGGACGCTGACCATCCTTGCCGCGGCGACAGTCCAGGCAGCCGCGATCGACACCGTCTTCGTCAATTTCCGCGACGCGGATGCACTGAGGGCGGAGTGCGTGGAAGCGGAGCGCGACGGCTTCACGGCCAAGATGGCGATCCATCCGGCGCAGGTACCGATCATCAACGAGGTGTTCACGCCCTCTACCGAATCGGTGGCCCATTCACGCGCGGTGGTCGATGCCTTCACCGCCGCGGGCAATCCGGGCGTCATCGGTATCGATGGCCAAATGTACGACCGCCCGCATCTGCGGCGCGCCGAGCGCATTTTGGCGCGGGCGAAGGCGGCGGGGGTGGCGTGAGAGACAGGAATCAGTGCGTCCTTCGAGGCTCCGCTTCGCTCCGCGCCCCAGGATGAGGACGGTTGGCGCAAGCCTCCCTCACGGTGAGGTGCAAGCGTAGCGAGCCTCGAACCACGCACCTCAATCCGCCTTCCATTTGGGGCGGCGCATGGCGAAGGTTTCGGTAATGGCAGAGAAATCGAAATAGCCGAGACGCGATACGTTTCCGGCCTTGACGACATCGAACAGGCCGTCGGTCAGGACGGCCTCGTCGATATGAACGCCGATCACCTCCCCGATGCAGACATGGACACCGGCGGCCCCGCCGTCGATACCCTTCGGCTCGAATATCTCGGTCACCTTGCATTCGAGCGCGGCATGCGCCTCCGCCACACGCGGCGCAGCGACCAACCGCGACGGCACCGGCGTCAGCCCGGCATAGTCGAATTCACTCACTCCCCGCGGAGTATCCACGGAGGTGGCGTTCATTTCCTTGGAGATATGACTGCCAACAAGATTTGCGACGAACTCGCCGGTCTCACGCGCGAAGGTAATACTGTCCTTCACGCCTTCCGAGGAAAACCAGACGAGTGGCGGGTGCGATGAAAACGCGTTGAAGAAGGAATAAGGCGCAAGATTGATCGAGCCGTCGCCGCCGCGCGTCGAAATCCAGCCGATCGGCCGCGGCGCCACGATCGCCTTGAACGGGTCGTGCGGCAGGCCATGGCCCTTGGAAGGTTCATAGAACAGTGCCTAACCCTCCCAGGGTCCGGAATAGTCCGCATAGAGCTTCGAGGCGTCTGGTCGAGGCCGCTCGGGCGCCGCTCCGTCGAACGTACCTATATGGACGAAGCCGATAACCCGTTCATGCGGCGCAAGGCCGAGCAGTCGCCTGCCCTCCTCGTCATAGGCATACCAGTTGGTGATCCAGTTCGTACCGTAACCCATGGCGTTGGCAGCGATGACAAGGTTCATCGCTGCCGCTCCGCCGGAAAGCTGCATTTCCCAGTCCGGTATCTTGGGGTTCTGCCTGGGCGCTGAGACGACGCCGATAACGAGTGGTGCGCGCGAGAAGCGCGTCAGCTCCTTTTCGCGGCGTATGTCGGAGAGCGGCCCTTCACGTTTTTCGGCAAGGTCGGCAAGCATGCGCCCTACCCGCTCGCGCGCTTCGCCCCGATACAGAATGAAACGCCAAGGCTCCATGCGGCCATGGTCGGGCACGCGGCCGGCGATGCGGATCAGGGTCGCGATCTCCGCATCAGACGGGGCTGGTTCCTTCAATTCGTGGATCGGAGCGGAACTGCGCTTGAGGAGGAGATCAATAACGGGCGATGTCATAAATCGGCATCTTTCGGCAGGGATCAGGCAATAGCCAGTGCAAGGAGGCGCCGGCGGCGGAGAATCGTCTTGAAATTGCCATCGCACCTGGCTTGATGGCAACCCATGTACACCGCGCTGGAGAGACTTGCCGTCCTGCTTTCAATCCTTGTGCTCGCCGCCCTGCCGGCAGCTGCACAGGGGTCGGAAAAACTGGAGCCAAGGCTGAAGCTGCCCGAACTCAAAAGCTTCAGGGGGCCTGGTGCTGAAGCGGTATTGCCCAAACTGGCGTTCGGCAATGTCACGCTGATCGCCGAACTGGTCGACAACGGGCCGCAGGTGACGCGGGGCCTGGTCTGGCGCGTCTTCGGACCGCAGGCGAGCGAGGATGGCAAGCTGCCGCTGGTTGCCTCGGCACGAGGCGGCACCAGCATCTTCCAGCTCGATCCCGGAAGCTATCTTGTCCATGCTTCCTATGGCAGAGCCGGCGCGACGAAACGCATAACCGTCGGAAAGGAAGCGAAAAAGGAAGTGATCGTGCTTGATGCCGGCGGGCTGAAGCTCGATGCCATCCTCCCGAGCGGTGGCCACATCCCGCCCAACAAGCTGCGCTTTTCGATCTACGAGGCTGAAGCGGGCGCGGATGGCGAGCGTGCCCTCATCATCCCGGACGTGCGCCCCGATGTGGTGGTGCGGCTCAATGCGGGCACCTACCACGTCATTTCGAAGTACGGCTCGGTGAATGCGGTCATCCGCTCCGATATCAGGGTGGCGGCCGGCAAGCTGACCGAAGCGACGGTCGAGCACCGCGCCGCGCAACTCACCATGAAGTTGGTGCGCGACCACGGCGGCGAGGCAATCGCCGATACATCATGGACGGTTCTGACCGATTCCGGCGAGGTCGTGCGCGAAAGCGTCGGAGCTTTCGCGACCATGGTATTGGCCGAGGGCGACTACACGGTGGTAGCCAAGAATCGCGGTCATACCTATCAGCGCGAACTGACAGTGGAAGCCGGCAACAACGAGGAGGTCGAGGTGCTGACGAGCGATGTCGGTCAGCAAGACGCTCCGATCGGGGACATTTCCGACTGACGATCGCTGTAATCTGCCGGTTTTCTCCGGGCGGGTAATCTCCCCTGGAAGCCGCCGCCATACACTGGAAGCATTCATATTGCCGTCGTATCCGATCGGTCTATAGTCGCTGACGGCGGCGCCAGTCGGCTTCAGGACAAGCTCCAGAGGATTCGCAATTGCTGTCTCTGCACGGTGTCGTTCGGCACCGCGATAATAGATTTACTATTCGAAGGGGAGTTCAGAAATGAAGGAAATGCGCGTGCCGATCCCCGGCGCCCTCAAGGTGTCGGCCATTGCTGCCATCATGCTCACCGGCCTTGCCGCCGTGCCGGCGCTGGCCGACGATGCTGCGGTGGTTCCTCAGAACGATCTCCTGAACGCGACGCTGTGGATGCAGCGCTCCGTCGAATACAAGGCGACGACGCTTGGCATCTACAATCTCGCCAAGGGACAACTCGACAAAGCCCTCACCGACAAGACATGGACCGCGGTCCCCGACAAGCAGGGCGAGAATTTCGGTGACAAGCCGCCGGCCATCGTGCTCGATGCCGACGAGACCATTCTGGACAACAGCCCTTATGAAGCCTCGCTGGTGACCCGCGGCACCGATTTCAGCCCGAAAGAATGGACTGCCTATGTCAAGGACAAGGTGACCAAGGCGATCCCCGGCGCGGTCGATTTCCTGAAATACGCCGACTCGAAGGGCGTGAAGGTCTTTTACGTATCCAACCGGACACTTGAGGAAAAGCCGGCAACGCTGGAAAACATGAAGGATCTCGGCTTCCCGATGGGTGGCAACGTCGACACTTTCCTGGCCTCCGGCCAGGAGCCCGACTGGAAATCGCCGAAGGAGAACCGGGTCGCCTTCGTTGCCAAGGACTATCGCGTCATCATGATGTTCGGCGACAATCTCGGCGATTTCACCGACAAGTACAAAGGAACCTATGACGAGCGCGTGAAGTTCTTCACGGACAATGCCGCGCATTGGGGACACGACTGGTTCATGCTGCCGGACCCCGAATACGGCTCGTGGGAGTCCAACCCCTTCAACAACAACTACAAACTTTCGCCGGATGAGCGCCGCAAGATGAAGATCGAGGCGCTCGAGCCATGGAAGCCGAAAAGCTGAGTCTGGAAACGCCAGATGAAAGAGGCGGCGCTTTCAGCCGCCGCCTCGCTACGAAAGTTTAATTCTTCCGCTTGCGCCTGATGTCAGGCGCCGTTGCCTCATCGACAAGTGCCGCGACGGCCTCCTCCAGCGACAATGATTGCTGGTCGCGCGAGCCGAGACGGCGCAGGTTGACCGTGCCCTCCTCCGCCTCGCGTTTGCCGCAGACGAGGATCACCGGCACTTTCGCCAGGCTGTGCTCGCGCACCTTGTAGTTGATTTTCTCGTTGCGCAGATCGGTTTCAGCGAGCAGGCCGGCATCCTTCAGCCGCGCCACTACTTTCCTCGCATAGTCGTCCGCGTCCGAGGTGATCGTCGCGACAACGACCTGCAGCGGCGCGAACCAGAGCGGCATATGGCCGGCATGGTTCTCGATCAGGATGCCGAGGAAGCGCTCCATCGAGCCGCAGATGGCCCGGTGGACCATGACAGGCTGCTTCTTCTCCGAATCCTTGTCGATGTAGAAGGCCCCGAAGCGCTCCGGCAGGTTGAAATCGACCTGCGTCGTGCCGCACTGCCATTCGCGGCCGATGGCGTCCTTCAGCACATAGTCGAATTTCGGGCCGTAGAAAGCACCGTCGCCGGGGTTGATCTCCGTGCGGATGCGGTTGTCGGACTGCTGGATCTTGGTCAGCACGCCGCTCATGATCTCCTCGGCGTGATCCCAGAGCGCATCCGAGCCGACACGCTTCTCCGGACGCGTCGAGAAGCGGACCCTTATCTCCTCGAAGCCGAAATCGGCGTAAGTGGTAAGGATCAGGTCGTTGATCTTCAGGCACTCGGCGGCAAGCTGGTCTTCCGTGCAGAAGATATGCGCGTCGTCCTGCGTGAAACCGCGCACGCGCATCAGTCCGTGCAGCGCGCCGGACGGCTCGTAGCGGTGCACCGCACCGAATTCGGCAAGCCGGACCGGAAGGTCGCGGTAGGACTTCAAGCCATGCTTGAAGATCTGGACATGGCCCGGGCAGTTCATCGGCTTCAGCGCGAAGACGCGGTGGTCCTCGCTTTCGGCCTCGTCGCCTGCAACCAGCACCTTGAACATGCTCTCCCGGTACCAGCCCCAGTGGCCGGAGGTTTCCCAAAGCCCCTTGTCGAGCACCTGCGGGGCATTCACCTCCGAATATTCATGCTCGTCGAGCCTGCGGCGCATGTAGGAGACGAGGTTCTGGAACATCTTCCAGCCCTTGGGATGCCAGAAGACGACGCCCGGCCCCTCCTCCTGGAAGTGGAACAGGTCCATCTCGCGGCCAAGGCGGCGATGATCGCGCCGCTCCGCCTCCTCCAGCATATGGAGGTAATGGTCGAGTTCTTCCCGGTTGCGCCAGGCGGTGCCGTAGATGCGGGTGAGCATCGGATTGTTGGAATCGCCGCGCCAATAGGCTCCCGCCACCTTCATCAGCTTGAAGGCATCACCGATCTGGCCTGTCGAAGCCATATGCGGGCCGCGGCAGAGATCGAACCAGTCGCCCTGCCTGTAGATCTTGACGTCCTGATCCTCGGGGATCGCATCGACCAGTTCGACCTTGTAGGCCTCCCCCTTGTCGCGGAAGACTTTCTTCGCCTTGTCGCGCGGCCAGACCTCCTTGGTGAACGGCTTGTTGCGGCCGATGATCTCGCGCATCTTCTTTTCGATCGTCGCGAAATCGTCAGGCGTGAAGGGTTCGTTGCGGGCGAAATCGTAGTAGAATCCGTTCTCGATCACCGGGCCGATGGTCGCCTGCGTGCCGGGCCAGAGTTCCTGCACGGCCTCGGCCAGAACATGCGCAGCATCGTGGCGGATGAGTTCCAGCGCGCCTTCGCTTTCGCGGGTCAGTATCTCGACGCTGCCGGAAGTACCGAGCGGGTCGGAAAGATCACGCTGCTTGCCGTCGAGCGAATAGGCGATCGCCTTCTTGGCGAGCGATTTGGAGATCGATTCGGCGAGCTCGGCGCCGGTCATCGTCGCGGGATAGTCACGCGAGGAGCCGTCGGGAAATTTGAGGGAAACGGATGCGCCGGAAATGGCGCCCAGGTTGGCGTCAGCCATGGTCTTGTCTCCTATCCAGTCCCGCATACGAGCGCGGGTGGGATTGCAGTAAATGCCAGCGGCGCACCGACGAAAGTGCGGTCATCGACGGCCGCTACATAAGCCGAGCGGCGGCACTCGTAAAGCCTGCGAGATGCCGCCGCTCAAAAATCACGATTTCGGTTCGGACAGGCCGCCCGGAACCAAGGGTCAGCTATTGTCTTCGACCGGCGCGTTCGGGCCGTTCTTCTTGATCGAGTCGATCGCGTTCTGTGCACTGGCCTTGGAGGTGTAGCCTTCGGTCGAGAACATGATCTCGCTGTTATACTTGAAACGAACTCGATACTCGCCCTTCTTGTCTTTCCAGATTTCGAAAGCGTGTGCCATGCGGGTCTCCCCTCCGTGGTGAATCAACAGCCCAAGTTCATCCGGGCCGCCCAATGTACGGAACATGCTGCAGAAACGTGCCTGAAATCAACGGGGAAGATAGTCTATCCCAAGACTTAAGCAGTCTTTTTCAGCCGACATGGTATCTATGGCGAGTGGCGGCGAACAGACCAGTAGCGCCAGGGCAGATACCAGCGAAA
>JBDZVC010000540.1:0-2594 GCA_040255475.1 Phyllobacteriaceae bacterium
ATCGAACCGGGAGAAAGAATTGTTCCAGAAGATCCTGATCGCCAATCGCGGCGAGATTGCCTGCCGGGTCATCCGCACCGCGCGGAAAATGGGCATCGCCACCGTTGCCGTCTATTCCGACGCGGACGCGGGCGCGCTCCATGTCGCGATGGCCGACGAGGCTGCCCATATAGGCCCCTCCCCGGTCGGTGAAAGTTATTTGCGAGGAGATAAGATCATCGAGGCGGCAATCAAAACCGGCGCCGAGGCGATCCATCCGGGCTACGGCTTCCTTTCGGAAAATCCCGATTTCGTCGATCAGGTGACGGCGGCAGGCCTCGTCTTCATAGGCCCGTCTTCGGCTTCGATCCGCGCTATGGGGCTGAAGGATGCGGCCAAGCGGCTGATGGAGAAGGCCGGCGTGCCGGTGGTGCCGGGCTATCACGGCGAGGCGCAGGAGATCGTCGTGCTCGCCTCCAAGGCGCGCGAGATCGGCTATCCGGTACTGATCAAGGCGCGCGCCGGTGGCGGCGGCAAAGGCATGCGCCGGGTCGACGATCCCGATCGCTTCGCCGAGGAACTGGCCGCGGCGCGGCGCGAGGCCAAGGCCGCCTTCGGCGACGACCGGGTGCTGGTCGAGAAATATGTAGAGAAGCCGCGTCATATCGAGATCCAGGTGTTCGGCGACAATCATGGCGGCGCGGTGCACCTGTTCGAACGCGACTGCTCGGCGCAGCGCCGCCACCAGAAGGTCATCGAGGAAGCGCCCGCACCCGGCATGACGCCCGAAATGCGCAAGGCGATGACCGATGCGGCGGTGAAGGCCGCCAAGGCGATCAGCTATTCCGGCGCCGGCACGATCGAATTCATCGTGGACGCCTCGCAAGGGCTGAAGCCCGACCGCTTCTGGTTCATGGAAATGAATACGAGGCTGCAGGTCGAGCATCCGGTGACGGAAATGGTAACGGGCCTCGACCTGGTCGAATGGCAGCTTCGCGTTGCCGCCGGCGAAAAACTGCCGAAGAGCCAGAAGGAGATCACGCTTTCAGGCCATGCCTTCGAAGCGCGCATCTATGCCGAAGACGCCTCGAAAGGCTTCCTGCCGGCCATCGGCACGCTCTATCATCTGCGCTTCCCCGACCGCGCCGAGGGCGGCACGGTGCGCATCGAGACCGGCGTGCGCGAAGGCGACGCGATCTCGCCCTATTACGATCCGATGATCGCCAAGCTGGTGGCTCACGGCGAGGACCGCGAGGCAGCCCTCGGTGTGCTGGCCGACGCACTCGACCATACAAGGATCGCCGGATCGGTCACCAACACGACGTTCCTTTCAGCACTTGCGCGTGACCCAGACTTCGCCTTGGGCAATGTCGATACCGGGCTGATCGGGCGCAAGCAGGAGGAACTGACACGGACGAGGAAGGCCGGCGCCGCCGTGAAGGCGCTGGCCGCGCTTGCCGTGGCGAATGCGGACGGTGGCGGCCGGAAATCAGCCGATCCGTGGTCTAGCCTCACCGGCTACGCCCATTTCCACCCGCTTTCTCGGCGAACGGCGCTTGCCTACGGCGAGGAGGCGTCGGACGCGCGGGTGGCGGCGCGCGGCGGCGGGCGCTTCGAAGCGGAAGTCGAGGGCAACGCCTTCGCCTTTTCAGCAGACGCCATATCGAGCCGCGCCGCATTATGGCCGGGCCACGTCACCGTGTTCGAAGGGCCGGCGGGCTACACTTTCTCCGCACCCGACCCGCTGGCGCGCGACGCCGATGCGGCTGCCGGCGCAGCAAGCCTCAAGGCGCCGATGCCGGGGCTGGTCAAGATCGTGCGCGCCACGACCGGCGACATCGTGACGAAAGGCCAGCCGCTTCTCGTCCTCGAAGCGATGAAGATGGAGCACACCATCGCCGCGCCGCATGACGGCATCATCATCGAGATCGCCAGCGAGGGTGCGCAGGTCACCGATGGAACAATATTGGTTCGCTTCAAGGAAGAAGAGACGGTCTGAAGTGCAGTCCCGTACGCAAAAAGACCGCGCCGGCATTATCCTCGCCGGTCGCGGCCTTTCCGCAAGCTTCCATCCTGGCGTCCCCAACGCCGTGACAGCCGCCTTCCCTGTTGTTTTATCGGCGGCTCTTGCCGCTCTTCTTGTCGTTATTCCGTCCCGACCGATGTGGTCAGTGCATCGTCATCCATTCGCGCGCCTCGCGCAGCGCCTGGGCGATCTGCTGTTTGCTCATCGTGACCGCCAGTTCGGCGCGCAGTTCCGCCGCGTGATCCGAACCCTTGATGGCGGCGATGTTGAACCATTTATGGGCGGCCACCAGATCGACCGCGCAGTCGCGGCCGGTGGCATACATCATGCCCATCTCGAAAAGAATGTCGGCCTGAGCGCCCGATCCGACGGTCCCCAAACCCGCTTCCAGAACCTCATAACGTGCCATTTTCTTTGTCCCTGTCCTGCTCCTGGAGCCGCGTTCTCTTTTGTCGTCCGAACGCTTGCATCCGATGGTTCGCAGGATGCCGGGGAGGCTTGAATCCGCCGTTAAATGGCGTGCTTAATTTGAGGAAAACAAAGTTCAAACAATCGGTAAACCTTGGATTTCATTAAGGATACGGTTCCC
>JBDZVC010000089.1:0-11882 GCA_040255475.1 Phyllobacteriaceae bacterium
ACATGCGCGTCTGGAGTCCCAGATTGATGCCGCGCGCGACGATCCAGAAGGTAACATGCGGCGCCATCGGCCGCCCGTCGCGGAATGGCACCTTGCCCGGCTTGATCGTGTGGAAGACATATTCGCCGGTCTGCATGTCGGTCGGGCTACGCCCCCAACCGGTGAAATTCGGATCGGCCGTGCCGCGCATTTCCGAAGGGCTGTTATAGAGCCCGTCCGCATCGGCCTGCCATATCTCGAGAAGCGCATCGCGCAGCAGCGAGCCGGAACCGTCGACCACATTGCCCCGGATGGTGATGCGCTCGCCTTTGGTCTTGTCGTTGACCATGCTGCTGCCGAGGTCCTCCGGATAGACACCGAGGATGCCGGAAAAATTCGGCACGCAGCCGATATGAACGTACGGTCCGGCCGTCTGCGACGGCGTTTCCTTGAGGCGGTCGAGAGACTGGATCATCAGTTCCCCTCCTTCCGGTTCTCGAACATGGTCGAGCGGCGGCCGCGCAGCACGATGTCGAACTTGTAGGCGCGGGCGTCCATCGGGATCGTCGCCGCCATGTCGAGCGGGGCGATCAGCGCCTCGATCGCCTTCGGATCGTTGATGGTACGTACGATCGGGCAATTCGGGATCATCGGATCACCCTCGAAATACATCTGCGTGATGAGGCGTTGGGCGAAACCGTGACCGAAGATCGAGAAATGGATATGGGCCGGGCGCCAGTCGTTGGGACCGTTCGGCCAGGGATAGGCGCCGGGCCGGATCGTGCGGAACGCATAATAGCCGTTCTCGTCGGTGATGGTCCGGCCGCAGCCGCCGAAATTCGGGTCGAGCGGCGCCATATAGGTTTCCTTCTGGTGGCGGTAACGCCCGCCGGCATTGGCCTGCCAGAATTCAACCAGTGCTCCGTCCACGCCGATGCCGCGTTCGTCGAGCACACGCCCGTGGACGATGATGCGCTCGCCGATGGCGCTCTCGCCCGGTTTTGCGAAATTGCGGATCAGGTCGTTGTCCAGTTCGCCCAGCATCGAATGGCCGAAAACCGGCCCGGTGATCTCGCTGAGCGTATTATCGAGCGAGAGGTAGGCATATTTCGGCGAGCGCAGCACCGTCGTCTTGTAACCCGGCGCATAGGCCGGCGGATGCCAGAGGCGATCTCGCTGGAAGAACGATCCCGTTTCGGGTTTACGGTTCGATATCACTTCACTTTCCTTCCGAAGCCTTCATTTCGGCGAGCGTCTGCTTGACGATCTTCATGGCGTGGTTGGCCGCCGGCACGCCGGCGTAGATGCCGACATGCAGCATCGCCTCGCGTATGTCCTCCGCGCTCGCCCCCGTATTGGCGGTGGCGCGGGTATGGAGCGCGAGCTCGTCCCACTGGCCGAGCGCAGCAAGTAGCGCCAGCGTTATCATCGAGCGCTCGCGCTTCGTGATGTTCGGCCGCGACCAGACATGGCCCCAGGCCGATTCCGTGATCAGTCGCTGGAACGGCGTGTCGAAATCGGTCCTGGCGTCTTGCGTCCGATCGACATAGGCAGCGCCCAGCACGGAGCGTCGCGTCGCCATGCCCTCGCTGTACCAGTCCCTCGGCGCATCGCTCTTCTCGGTCATCTTCCTCTTCCCTCTAAGCTCAGAACGGCAGGCCGACATAGTTCTCCGCAAGGGCGGTCGAGGCGGCGCGCGAATGAACCAGATAGTCAAGCTCCGCTTCCTGGATACGCTGCCCGAAGGCGCCCGTCTCCGGGAAGAGGTGCAGCGTCGTCGTCATCCACCAGGAGAAGCGCTCGGCTTTCCATACGCGCGCCAGCGCCCTTGCCGAATAAGCATCGATGCCGGCCGCCGATTCCTCCGTATAATATTCCCTTAGCCCATCAAAGAGATAGCGCACGTCGCCGCAGGCGAGGTTGAGACCCTTGGCTCCCGTCGGGGGCACGATATGCGCCGCATCGCCGGCCAGGAAAAGGCGACCGAATCGCATAGGCTCGGCGACGAAGGAGCGGAGCGGGGCAATCGATTTCTCGAAGGAGATGCCGGTCGTCATACGCCTGGCCACGTCCTCGGGCAGCCGGCGGCGGATCTCATCCCAGAACCGGTCGTCCGGCCAGTCCTCCACATGATCGTCAAGCGAACACTGGACATAGTAGCGGCTGCGCGTCATCGAGCGCATCGAGCAGAGCGCGAAGCCGCGCTTGTGGTTGCAGTAGATGAGCTCATGGCTGACGGGCGGCACATCGGCGAGGATGCCGAGCCAGCCGAACGGATAGGTCCGCTCAAAAGAATGAATGGCGCTTTCCGGCACCGAGCGGCGACTCACCCCGTGATAACCGTCGCAGCCAGCGATGAAATCGCAGTCGATCCGATGTGTTGCGCCATCTTTCTTATACGTGACATAGGGCGTGGCGCGATCGAAATCATTCGGCATGACCTCCGCTGCTTCATAAACCGACACCGCACCTGCCCTCTCCCGGGCGTCCATCAGGTCGTGCGTCAGTTCGGTCTGGCCGTAGACCATGACGCGCTTTCCCCCGGTCAGGCCGAAAAGGTCGATGCGGTGATGCTTGCCGTCGAAGGCCACGTCGAAGCCGTCATGCGGCAGGCCCTCGCGGCGCATGCGCTGGCCGGCGCCGGCCTCTTCCAGCATGGCCGCGGTCCCCTCCTCCAGCACCCCGGCGCGCACGCGCGACTGGACGTGCTCCTTGGTCGACCGCTCCAGAATGACGTTGTCTATGCCGGCATTGGTCAGCAACTGCCCAAGCAGCAGCCCGGCCGGTCCCGAGCCGATGATCACGACCTGTGACCGCAATTATCCCCTCCCTTGCATCCCGGCCGCATGCTCATGACCGACACGCGATCCCACGACGGCAATAGCCCGTATAAACCAGGTTATCCAACCATATACGGATCGCCCATCCGTAGGCAGCAGCCGAACCCACTTACCGCTTCTATGGCGTGATAAGCTAGGGCGGTTAGACCAAAGGCCGATAACCGACCGGCAGAACTCATGTCACCGCCGCCGCGTCGGCGATCCTGAATTGCGCGTTGCGGCGGCCGTTCCAGAAATTCGAGGACAACATGCCGGCGACATGCACCGTTTGTCCCCGATTACCTGCAAGGAATGCGCCAAGCGCGGTGTTCTCGGCCCGAAACGCCATGGCCTGAAGGCTGCCGCCAATTTCCGAACGAAGGCCGACGCGCATATGGCCGTTGCCGACAATGCGGATGTCGGTGATGCGATGGCGCGGCAGGACAAGGATTGGCGCGGGATGGCCGGCGCCGTAGGGCCCGGCATGCTCCAGCGTGTCGAGCAGTTCGACCGTCGCCCCCTCCGCCGTGAGCGCCGCGTCGATCTTCAGCGTCTCCTCGCTGTTCAACCGCATCACTTCCGTTGCCGCCCGCTCCTCGAAGAAGGCGCGCAAATCGCCGAGGCGATTACGTTCGATGGTTATCCCGGCCGCCATTGCATGGCCGCCGCCCTTGACGATGAAGCCTTTCTCGGCCGCCTCACGCACCAGTCGGCCGAGATCGAAGCCGACGATGGAGCGGCCCGAGCCCGTCCCGACACCGTCGATGCCGAAGGCGATGGCAAAGACCGGGCGCCGCGCGTGGTCCTTCAACCGAGAGGCCAGAAGGCCGACGACGCCCGGATGCCATTCGTCGCTGCCGGTGACGAGGATGGCCGGTCCCGCACCGCGGGCGAGTTCCGCGTCGGCTTCGGCGCGTGCCTGCTCCAGCATGGCGTTTTCCATCGCCTGCCGTTCCTGATTCAGCCGATCAAGTGTTTCAGCGATCGAGGTCGCCTCTACGGGATCATCGGTAGCGAGAAGCCGCGAGCCGAGCGCCGCGTCACCGATCCGCCCGCCGGCATTGATGCGCGGACCGATGAGGAAGGAGAAATGGAAAGGGCTTAACGGCTCGCCGATGCGGGCGACGCGCGCCAGCGCGGCAAGGCCCGGATTGCCGAGGCGTCGCGCCACCGCCAGTCCCTTGACGACGAAGGCGCGGTTGACGCCGACGAGCGGCACGACATCGCATACCGTAGCCAGCGCCACCAGATCGATCAGGCCGAGCAGGTCCGGCGGCGGCAGCTGATGGCGCGCCTCCCGTAAGAGCTTCACGGTCTGGACGAGTACGAGAAAGACGACGCCCGCCGCGCAGAGATGCCCCTGCCCCGACAGATCGTCCTCGCGGTTGGGGTTGACCACGGCAACGGCATTGGGGAGCGGCCCACCGACCTGATGATGGTCGATCACGACCACTTCGGCGCCAGCCTCATTGGCGGCGGCAATCGACGGCCCGCTGTTGGTGCCGCAATCGACCGTGACGATCAGCGAAGCGCCGCGACCGACAAGCTCGCGCATCGCTTCGGGATTGGGACCGTAGCCCTCGAAGATGCGGTCGGGGATATAAATCTCGGATTCGATGCCATAATGGCCGAGAAAACGTTTCATCAGGGCCGAGGATGCCGCGCCATCGACGTCATAGTCACCGAAGATGGCGATGCGTTCGCGGCGCATGACCGCCCGCATCAGCCGCTCGGCGGCCGCCTCCATGCCGCTCAGCGAAGCGGGATCCGGCAGGAGATCGCGGATCGTCGGATCGAGGAAGCGTGCCGCCTCATCCGCGCCGACGCCCCTTCCCGCCAGCACGCGCGACACGAGGTCGGGGATGCCGTCGGCCTGCGCGATCGCCAGCGCCACGTTCTCCTGCCGCCGGTCAAGCCGATGCACCCATGCAACGCCGTTCGCCGAGCGCCGCACGTCCAGAAAGTACCGTTTTTCCTCCACCATCGCCTTGCGAGGATAGCCGGAAAGCCGCGGGCTTAAAACTTGTCCATATCCTGATGGCGGGCCTTGATCTCACGCACCGTGCCCGAAGACGAGCGCATGACGATCGTGTGCGTCTGGATATCGTGGCGGCCGAAGCGAACGCCCGAAAGCATGTTGCCGTCGGTCACGCCGGTCGCCGCGAACAGGGTTTCGCCGCGCGCCATCTCGTTCATCGTATAAACCTTGTTCGGATCGGAGACGCCCATCTTGGCGGCGCGGGCGATTTTCTCGGGCGTGTCGAGCAACAGCCGCCCCTGCATCTGGCCGCCGATACAGCGCAGCGCTGAAGCCGCCAGCACGCCTTCAGGCGCCCCGCCGGTGCCGAGATAGATGTCGATGCCTGTCTCGTCCGGATCGGTGGTGTGGATGACGCCGGCTACGTCGCCGTCACCGATGAGGCGGATGGCGACGCCCGTGGAACGTACCTCCTCGATCAGCGCGGCATGACGCGGACGGTCGAGGATGCAGGCGGTGACCTCCTCGACCGGGACGCCCTTGGCCTTGGCGAGATTGGCGATATTGTCCCTGGCGGACGCATCGATGTCGACGAGCCCCTTTGGGTAGCCTGGGCCGATCGCGATCTTCTGCATGTAGACGTCGGGGGCGTAGAGGAGCGTGCCCTTTTCCGCGATGGAGATGACGGCGAGCGCGTTGGGCAGGTTCTTGGCGCAGATCGTGGTGCCTTCCAGCGGATCGAGCGCGATATCAACCTCCGGCCCTTCGCCGGTACCGACTTCTTCGCCGATATAGAGCATCGGCGCCTCGTCACGCTCGCCCTCGCCGATGACGACGGTGCCGCGGATCGGCAGGCGGTTGAGTTCGGCGCGCATCGCGTCCACCGCAACCTGATCGGCTGCCTTCTCGTCGCCCCGCCCTCTCAGCCTCGCGGCTGCCACTGCGGCACGCTCGACCACGCGGACAAGCTCGAGGGTGAGGATGCGGTCGAGACCGGCAACGATGTCGTGATGCGCCATGGATGATCCTTGCTGAACGATTGGCAAATGCTGCTCTCTTATTGTCAAAGCGGCATGACAACCGCAAGAGAGATAGCGATCCGGGGCGATACAGCGAGGGTATGGCCTCAATAAGGGCACCTGTCTCGTCGAGCGGGTTTTTCCCAGCATGGTTCCGTTGGACAAGCATGAATAGCGCGTAACAGGCGCTTGCCCTGCCGACGCCCTCAGCCTATAGCACGGCTTTGATGCCAGACGCCCTCCCCCTTTTTCCGCACCGCCATTTGCTCGGCATACAGATGCTGTCGCCGGCCGATATCGAGTTACTGCTCGAACGTGCCGAAGCGGCGATCGCCATCTCACGCCAGCCGGAGAAGAAGACGGCGACGCTACGCGGCCGCACGCAGATCAACCTCTTCTACGAAGCATCGACGCGGACGCAGTCCTCCTTCGAACTCGCGGGTAAGCGGCTCGGCGCCGACGTGATGAACATGTCCGTCGCCTCCTCCTCCGTGAAGAAGGGCGAGACGCTGATCGACACGGCGATGACGCTGAATGCGATGCGGCCCGACATCCTCATCATCCGCCACCAGTCGGCGGGCGCAGCGGCACTTCTGGCGCAGAAGGTGGGTTGCTCGGTCGTCAATGCCGGCGACGGCGCGCACGAGCACCCGACACAGGCATTGCTCGACGCACTCACCATCCGGCGCGCCAAGGGACCGCTCAACCGCCTCACCGTCGCCATCTGCGGCGACATCCTGCATTCGAGGGTGGCGCGCTCCAACATCCTTCTCCTGAATGCGCTCGGGGCCAGCGTGCGTGTCGTGGCGCCCTCGACGCTCTTGCCGGCCGGCATGGAACAGATGGGCGTAAGAGTATTCCACTCGATGGAGGAGGGGCTGAAGGGCGTCGACGTGGTCATGATGCTGCGGTTGCAGCGCGAGCGCATGGCCGGCGCCTTCGTGCCCTCGACGCGCGAGTATTTCCGCTATTTCGGCCTCGACGCGGCAAAACTCGCCGCGGCGGCTGAAGGCGCGCTCGTCATGCATCCTGGCCCGATGAACCGGGGCGTGGAGATCGCGTCAGCAATCGCCGACGGGCCGCAAAGCGTCATCCAGGAACAGGTGGAGATGGGCGTCGCCGTACGCATGGCCGTGATGGAAGCGCTGCTCGACCCGCGCCGCAACGCGGAAGGACGCGCGGCGTGAGCACCACCGTCTTCCATAACGCGCGCATCGTCGACCCCTCGCGCGGGATGGACGAGCGCGGTTCGGTGATCGTCGAGGGGAAAAAGATCGTGGCGGCCGGCGCGGCGGCGCTGAACCAGGGTGCACCGGAAGGCGCAAAAGCGATAGACTGCGCCGGCAGGGCCGTCATCCCCGGCCTCATCGACGCGCGTGTGTTCATCGGCGAGCCAGGCGCCGAGCATCGCGAGACCATCGCGTCGGCCAGCCATGCGGCGGCGGCCGGCGGCGTCACCTCGCTGGTCATGATGCCGGATACAAACCCGGTGATAGACGATGTGGCGCTGGTGGAATTCGTGCTGCGCACGGCGCGCGACACGGCCATCGTCAACGTGCTGCCGGCGGCGGCGATCACGCGCGGGCTGGAAGGCCGCGAGATGACCGAGTTCGGCCTGCTGCGCGAAGCGGGCGCGGCCTTCTTTACCGACGGTCGCCACACGATCGTATCGAGCACCGTTATGCGCCGGGCGCTCACCTATGCCCGCGATTTCGGCGCGACGATCGTACACGAGACACAGGACGCCGATCTCGCCGCGGCCGGAGTGATGAACGAAGGGCTCTACGCAAGCTGGCTCGGCCTGCCCGGCATCCCGCGCGAGGCAGAAGCGATCCCGCTCGAACGTGATCTCAGGCTCGCGCGACTGACCGGTGGTGCCTATCATGCCGCCAAGATCTCGACCGGGATGGCGGCCGAGGCGATAGCGCGCGCCAAGCGGGAAGGCGCCAATGTTTCCGCCGGCGTCTCGATCTACAATCTGGCGCTGAACGAGAACGATGTCGGCGAATACCGCACCTTCTTCCGCCTGTCGCCGCCGCTACGCGCCGAAGACGACCGGCAGGCGATGATCGAGGCCCTGCGCGACGGGACCATCGACATCATCGTTTCCTCGCACGATCCGCAGGACGTCGACACCAAGCGCCTGCCCTTCGCCGATGCGGAAGCCGGCGCGATCGGGCTGGAGACGCTCCTTGGCGCGGCGCTGCGCCTGCACCACAATGAGGAAGTGCCGTTGATCCGGCTGATCGAGGCGCTGTCTACCGGACCCGCGAAACTGTTCGGCCTCGAAGGCGGCACGCTGAAGCCCGGCGCAACGGCCGATCTCGCGCTTGTCGACCTCGACGAGCCCTGGGTCGTGAAAGAGGCCGACATAAAATCGCGCTCCAAGAACACCTGCTTCGAGGGCGCGCGCCTGCAGGGCAAGGTCTTGCAAACCATGGTTGCTGGCCGCACAGTATTTACCGCCTAGCGTTCGACGCACTATTCGACACCAGGGCTCGGGAGGGGAACCATGCTTTACGTGCTCGGCGCGCTGGTCGTCGGCTATCTTTTCGGCTCGATCCCTTCCGGCTATCTCCTTGCGCGCGCCGCCGGCCTCGGCGACGTACGCAATATCGGCTCGGGCAATATCGGCGCCACCAATGTATTGAGGACCGGCAACAAGGGGCTGGCGGCGCTGACGCTCATCCTCGACGCGCTCAAGGGCACCGTACCGGTCTGGCTTGCCTTGCACTATCTCGGCCTCTATCCGGCGATGCTGGCGGGCCTCGGCGCTTTCCTCGGCCACCTTTTCCCGGTCTGGCTCGGGTTCAAGGGCGGCAAGGGCGTTGCCACCTATCTCGGCGTGCTGCTCGGGCTCGCATGGGAAGGCGTGATCGTCTTCGCCGTCGTCTGGCTGCTCGTCGCCGCCATCACGCGCTTTTCCTCGCTCGCGGCGCTGGTCGCCGCCGTTGCCGTCCCGGTCGCGCTCGTTTTCCTCGGCCGGATGGAGCTTGCCGAGCTCTTCGCGGTCATGAGCGCCATCGTCTTCATCAAGCACCGCCCCAATATCGAGCGGCTGATTGCCGGCACGGAATCGAAAATCGGGAGCAAGGGGTGACCGAGCCCGCCGCACCGGTGCTGAGCGACCGGCAGCGGCTTTCCTGGTTGCGGCTCATCCGCACCGACAATGTCGGCCCGGCCACTTTCCGCGACCTGATCAATCGTTTCGGCTCCGCCGACAACGCCATCGCCATGCTGCCGGAGCTGACGCTGAGCGGCGGAGGGATGCGGATGGTCCGTATTCCCTCGCTCGCCGAAGCGGAAGCCGAGATGGAACTGGCGGCACGCGCCGGCGCCCGCTTCGTTGCTATCGGCGAGGCCGGCTATCCGCCGATGCTGCGCCGGATGGAATTGCCGCCACCGCTGGTGGCGATCAAGGGCGAGGCGGCCGTCTTCTCGCTGCCACCCATCGCCATCGTCGGCGCGCGCAACGCCTCGCTCGCAGGCATCCGCATAGCGCAGTCGCTCGCCGCGGAACTCGGGCGGGAAGGTTATGCGATCGTCTCCGGGCTCGCACGCGGCATCGATACGGCAGCGCATCGCGGCAGCCTCGGCACCGGCACGATCGCGGTACTGGCGGGCGGGCTCGACCTGCCCTACCCGCCGGAGAACATCGACCTCTATAACGAGATCGCAGAGAGCGGCGGGGCGGTCATCTCGGAGATGCCGTTCGGCTGGGAGCCGAGGGCGCGCGATTTCCCGCGCCGGAACCGGATCATCGCCGGCCTAGCCTATGGCCTCGTCGTGGTGGAGGCGGCGAAACGCTCGGGCTCGCTCATCAGCGCGCGGCTTGCCGGAGAGTTGGGAAGGCTCGTCTTCGCCGTCCCCGGCTCCCCGCTCGATCCGCGCGCCGCCGGCACGAACGGCTTGTTGAAGGACGGCGCCATCCTGGTGACCGAGGCGAAGGATGTCCTCGAGCAGATCGCGCCACTCATCGGAGCGCCGCCTCCACACACCGATTTCGACGAGCCGCCGGATTTCTCCTCCGCAGCGCCGCCCGGAGACAATGACCGGGAGAAGGTGCTGGAGGCGCTAAGCCCGGTGCCGACCGGGATCGACGAGATCATCAGACACACCGGGCTTCACCCCGCGCAGGTATTCATGGTGCTTCTGGAACTGGACCTCGCAGGAAGACTCGAACGCCATCCGGGCGGCAACGTCTCGCTGCTGTGAGAAGGCGCTGACCGCGTTGCTGCGCTTCAGCCCATTCCGGGCGGCGGCGTCAACGTCTTGATGAGTTCCCCGTCTTTCTCCATCGCACGCTTATATGCAGGCCGTGCAAGGGCACGGGAGAGATAATCGCGAAAGGCCGGCTTTTCCGGAAGCACCTTGATGACGTCCATGGTGAACTGGATGCTGCTCGCCAGATGCGTGTCGGCCGCGGTGAAACCGTCGCCGGCAGCATATGGCCGCCGGGCAAGGGTCCGTTCCAGATAAGCCACCATGTCGTCGAACAGGCCAAAGGAAAAACTGTTGCTGCTTTCGTATTTCCAGCCATTCGCCCTGGCCGCAACCGCCGGGTCGAGGACGGAGTCACAATAGACCAGCATGGTCAGATAAGGTGCGCGCTCAGGATCGCCGATCGCAGGCGCCATGCCCGCTTCGGGAAAGCGGTCGGCAAGATAGATGCTGATCGCCGCCCGCTCCGTGACAATGGTCCCATCATCGACGATGGCCGGCACCTTCTTGCTTGGCTGGATCGCGCGATAGCTCTCGGCAGCACCGCCTTTCGCCCGGACATCGATGATCTTCATCTCGTAAGGCTGGCCAAGTTCCTCAAGCAGCCAGTGAACGCCGAACGAGCGCGACCAGGGCGTGTGATAAAATTCCAGCATCGTCATATCTCCATGTTTCCGCCCCGACGGTATCATCCGGCTCCTGACAGCTGGATGTCAGGATAGGGTGGTCCGACCAAAGAAAAAGGGCGCCGCAGCGGGCGCCCTCTCCTCGTTCGATGCCTGTTGTCCAACTCACTTGGGCAGCTTGTCGTCGATGCCCTTCACGTAGAAGTTCATGCCGAGCAGCGTCTTGTCATCGGACACCTCTCCGTCCTTCAGCCATTCCGTCCCGTCCTGCCGATAGACCGGGCCGGTGAAGGGGTTCCAGCCGCCGGCGATCTTCTTCTCCGTCGCCTCGGCCATCGCCTTCACGTCGTCGGGCATGTTGGTGAACGGCGCCAGCTTGACGACGTCGTCCTTGATGCCCAGCCACACGCTGTCGGGCTTCCAGGTTCCGTCGAGTGCCGCCTGGATCCGCTTGATGTAGTACGGACCCCAATTGTCGGTGTTGGAGGTCAGTTGCGCCTTCGGCGCGAACTTGATCATGTCGGACGACTGGCCAAAGCCGAGCTTGCCGCGCTCTTCTGCGACCTGCAGCGGGGCCGTCGAATCGGTGTGCTGCGTGATGATGTCGGCGCCCTGGTCGAACAGCGCCTTCGCCGCGTCCGCTTCCTTGCCCGGATCGAACCAGCTGTTCACCCATACGATCTTGAGCTTGAAGTTCGGGTTGACCGATTGCGCCCCGAGCATGAAAGAATTGATGCCCATCACGACTTCGGGGATCGGGAAGGAGACGATGTAGCCGGCGACGCCGGTCTTCGACATCTTCGCCGCGATCTGGCCCATCACATAGCGGCCTTCGTAGAAGCGGGCATTGTAGATGCCCATGTTCTTGGCCGTCTTGAAGCCGGTGGCGTGCTCGAACATCACCTTCGGGAACTTCTTGGCGACCTTCAGCTCGGAATCCATGAAGCCGAAGGACGTGCCGAAGATCATGTTGCAGTGCTGGCGTGCCAGCCGCTCGAAGGCGCGCTCGGCATCCGGCCCCTCGCTGACGTTCTCAAGATAGGCGGTTTCGACCTTGTCGCCGAAATGCTTGATGACGTCCTGCCGGCCCTGCTCGTGCTGGTAGGAATAGCCGAAATCACCGATCGGCCCGACATAGACGAAGCAGGCTTTGAGTTTGTCGGCGGCCTGGGCATTCACCGCTACGACCATGGCGGCCGCGGCGGTCAGTGCGAACAGAAGTTTCTTCATGATGTTACCT
>JBDZVC010000089.1:11982-14047 GCA_040255475.1 Phyllobacteriaceae bacterium
GCGGCCGCGGCGGTCAGTGCGAACAGAAGTTTCTTCATGATGTTACCTCTCTGAGACTTTGGACTTCCAATTGTCGTTTTTCATCAACGGTCGGGAACGAAGGCGCGCCCGAGCGAAGCTGGCGTGTTCACCATCGTCAGCCGCCTGTTGCGCGAGATTAGAACAAGTACGACGATGGTGGCCAGATAGGGAAGCGAAGAAAGGAACTGGGTCGGGACCGATTTGATCGCCGCCAGCAGCCAGTAAAGCGGACCCGGGAGGAATCCCAGCGTATTGAGATCGATGGCCTGCACGTGAAGCTGGGCGATGGTCAGCGCGCCGAAGAGATAGGCGCCGGCAAACACGCGCCACGGCCGCCACGAGGCGAAGACGACAAGCGCCAGCGCGATCCAGCCCCTCCCCGCGGTCATGTTCTCCACCCATTGCGGGGTATAGACCAGCGAAAGCTGCGCGCCGGCAAGGCCCGCGCAGGCGCCGCCGAACATCACCGCCAGATAGCGGATGCCGATGACAGGGATGCCAAGCGCATGCGCCGAGCCGTGATTGTCGCCGACGGAGCGAAGCGTAAGACCGGCACGCGTCTTGAACAAGAACCACGAGACGGCGATGACAAGGATGATCGAAATGTAGAAAAGCGGGTCTTCGCCGAAGAGCAGTCCGCCGACCAGCGGCAGATCACTGAGGCCGGGGATATGGATGTTGTCCATGCGGATGCCCGGATGGCCGACGAAGGATTCGCCCAGCATACCCGAAAGGCCGAGGCCAAGCAGCGTCAGCGCCAGGCCGGTGGCCACCTGATTCGTCACCAGTGTCAGCGTCAGGAAGGCGAACAGCAGCGAAAACACCGCGCCCACGACGATCGCAGCGAGCACGCCGAGCCAGGGCGATCCGGTCATGAAGGCGGCGGCAAAGCCGCTCACCGAGCCCATGACCATCATGCCTTCGACGCCGAGATTCAGCACGCCCGAGCGCTCGACCACCAGTTCGCCGATCGCCGCGATCAGAAGCGGCGTGGACGCCGTTACGATGGTGATGAGGACAGCTTCAAGAATGTTCAAGAGCAGCCTCCCCAGTGGCTTTACCACTGGCTTCGCCAGCGGTTTTACGGCCCGTGACCAGGCGAATGCGGTAATAGATCAGCGTGTCGCTGGCGAGGACGAAGAAGAGCAGCATGCCCTGGAAGACGCGCGCGGTCTTGTCGGAGATGCCGATCGCCGCCTGCGCCGCCTCGCCTCCGAGATAGGAGAGCGCGAGCACCAGCCCGGCCGCGATGATCCCGATCGGGTTCAGGCGGCCGAGGAATGCCACGATGATGGCGGTGAAGCCGTAACCGGGCGAGATCACCGGCTGCAACTGATTGATCGTCGCCGAAACCTCCGAAATCCCGGCGAGGCCCGCAAGGGCGCCGGAGACGAGGAAGGCGAAAAGGACCATGCGCCCCGTGGAGAAACCGGCGAAACGGCCCGCGCGGGGGCTCTGGCCGATCACCTTGACCTCGAAGCCTTTCAGCGTCTTCGCCATCAGGAACCAGACGATGAGCGCGGCGACGATCGCGAAGACGAAAGCCCAGCTCGCCCGGCCCGATTCGGGAAAGAGTTCCGGCAGCGTCGCCGCATCGCTGAACTGGATCGTCTGCGGGAAATTGTAGCCCTGCGGATCGCGCCAGGGGCCGCGCACCACCCAGTCGAGGAAAAGCTGGGCGACATAGACGAGCATCAGGCTCGACAGGATCTCGTTGGTGTTGAAGCGCACCTTGAGCAGCGCCGGTATCGCCGCGTAGAGCGCACCGCCGGCCATGCCCATGATGAGCATCAGCGGCAGCAGGAACACACCCTGGTACTCGGGCACCAGCACCGGCAGAATGGAACCGGCGATGGCGCCCATCGTAAGCTGGCCTTCGGCGCCGATGTTCCAGTTGTTTGACCGGTAGCAGACCGCAAGCCCGACCGCGATCAGGATCAGCGGGGCAGCCTTAACCGCCAGTTCGTGAACCTGCCAGACCTGTGTCAACGGCGAGATGAAGTAGATATACATCGCCGTCACGGGATTGCGGCCGAGCAGCGCG
>JBDZVC010000090.1:0-14040 GCA_040255475.1 Phyllobacteriaceae bacterium
CCCAAAACGCCACGCGCCCCCAGCGCGTGTGGCGGGCCTCGGCCTTGCCGATGGCTCGGGCGGTTTCGGCATCGAAGCGCAGCCCGTTTTCGGCCATCGCATCGATCTCGCGCGACAGGCGCTCGGCGCGGGCGGCCAGGTCGGGGGCCTGACGGGCGAGCGACAGCAGCGCGTTGGCGCCGTCGCGAGCATCCACGAACAATGCCTTCGGCCCGAGATTGTCGCGGATCCAGCCGCCGACGACAGGTTCCGACGCCTTCCACATATTGAAGGCAGGGTCGAGCGTGCGCGCCACCCCCTCGACCACGACCATCGTCTTCTGGAGAAGCAGGAGTTCGGGCCGCGTCTCCATGTCGAAAAGCTCGGTCACCTCGAAAAGCAGGGTCAGCAGCCGAGCCATGGAGATTGTCTCGGCCGACTGGCCGTGGATCGGCTCGCCGATGGCGCGGATCGCCTGCGCGAAGGCGGCGACATCATGCTTCGAAGGTACATAGCCGGCTTCGAAATGCACCTCCGCGACGCGGCGGTAGTCGCGCACGATGAAGCCGTAGAGGATTTCGGCCAGATATCGTCGCTCTTTCTTGCCGAGCCGTCCGGTGATGCCGAGATCGACCGCCGCGATGGTGCCGTCCGCCTCGACGAAAAGATTGCCCGGATGCATGTCGGCATGGAAGAAGCCGTCGCGCAGAGTATGGCGCAGGAACGACTGGATGAGCGCCGCCGCCAGCGCCTTGAGGTCGTGGCCGGCGGCGGCAAGCCCCTCGATATTCGACATCTTGATGCCGTCGATCCATTCAAGCGTCAGCACGTCGCGCCCGGTGCGCTCCCAGTCTACGGCGGGAACACGGAAGCCCGGATCGTCCCTGGTGTTCTCCGCCAGTTCGGAAAGCGCTGCGGCCTCGAGCCGCAGATCCATCTCCATGCGGGTCGTCTGGGCAAGCGTCTCTGTCACCTGGACGGGACGAAGCCGCCGCGAGGAAGGAATGAAGCGTTCCTGCAGGCGCGCGGCGAGGAAATAACTCTCGAGATCGTGCTGGAAGCGCTGCCGCACGCCTGGCCGGATGATCTTGACGGCGACGCGACCAGGCAGGTGGCCGCTCGTCACGAACGCTTCGTGCACCTGCGCGATGGAGGCGGCCGCGACCGGTTCGCCGAAGCGCTCGAACAGTTCCTCCATCGGGCGGCCGAGCGAGGCCTCGACCGAGGCGACGGCTTCGGCGCGCGGAAACGTCGCCATGCGGTCCTGCAGCCCGGCGAGATCGCGCGCCATGTTCTTGCCGACGACATCCGGGCGGGTGGCAAGAAACTGGCCGAGCTTCACATAGGACGGCCCGAGTTTTTCGACCGCATCCGCCAGCCGCTCGGTCCGCCCCTTGCGCGCGGCGCGACGTCCGGCAAGTGCCTTCGAGACGCGCCAGGCGGCTTTCGGCGCGCCGGAAAGTTCGTCTCCCGGCAGCGAGGCGAGCACGCCTTTGCGTGCCAGCACCCAGCCGGCGCGGGCAAGGCGAAGCGAGGCGCCCAGCGTGCTCATGCGGCGCGATCTCTCAAAGCTTCCAGCCCGAATGCAGCGCCGCGATGCCGCCCGAATAGTTCCGCCACGTGACGCGTTCGAATCCGGCGGCGCGGATCATGGAGGCGAAATTCGGCTGGTTGGGGAACTTGCGGATCGATTCGACCAGATAGCGATAGGAGTCCGGATCTCCCGCGACCATGCCGCCGATGCGCGGGATGGCGTTGAACGACCATGCCTCGTAGGCGCGGTCCAGGAGCGGCATCTCGACTTCGGAGAATTCAAGGCAGAGGAAGCGGCCGCCCGGCTTCAATACACGGTAGGCCTCGGCGAGCGCAGCGTCGATCCTCGGCACGTTGCGGATGCCGAAGGCGATCGTATAGGCGTCGAAAGAATTCCCGGTGAAAGGCAGTTCTTCCGCATTCGCCTCGACGAAATCGACATTCTCCGCAACATGATGGCGTGTGGCGCGGTCCTGACCGACGGCAAGCATGGAGCCGTTGATGTCGAGAACCGTCACGTGAGCGGCACGGTTCGACGCCTCGACAATACGGAAGGCTATGTCGCCGGTGCCGCCGGCGACGTCGAGCGCCTTCCAGCCCGGCCGTTTCGGCGGATTGAGCCACGCGACCATGCCATCCTTCCAGAGCCGGTGCAGGCCGCCGGACATCAGATCGTTCATTAGGTCGTAGCGCTCGGCGACACGGTGGAAAACCGTATCAACCAACCCCTGCTTCTCGCCATCGGCGACCGGGCGAAACCCGAATGAGGTCCGCATGCTTTCGCCGACGGTAGCGCGTTGTTCCGACATTCCGATGTCCCGTTCCGAAAACGGCGGGACCATAACCGATCGAAAACCGGGGCGCTATCGTCAAAGCCGCGATGAACGGACGCGTGGTAAACTGCATGGACCACCTCTTGCGGCACAAAACTGTGGGTTCGGCGGCCATGCGGGATTTGTCAGCGGGCTCCCAGCCGCTAGTATCCTCGGGACATCGTGAAAAACGAGGAACGAGAAATGCAGGGCGTGACCGTCGTCGACCATCCGCTGGTGCAGCACAAGCTGACGATCATGCGCAGCAAGGAGACTTCGACGGCAGGTTTCCGCCGCCTGCTGCGCGAGATATCGCTACTCCTCGGCTACGAGGTGACACGGAACCTGGAACTGACGACCAAGACGATCGAGACGCCGCTTACGACGATGGAAGCCCCGACGCTGGAAGGCAAGAAACTCGTCTTCGCCTCGGTGCTCAGAGCCGGCAACGGGCTGCTTGAAGGGTTGCTCGACCTCGTACCGGCGGCGCGCGTCGCTCATATCGGCCTTTACCGCGACCACGAGACGCTGCAGGCGATAGAGTATTTCTTCAAGGCGCCCAGCGATCTGGCCGATCGGCTGATCATCATCGTCGATCCGATGCTCGCCACGGCCAATTCGGCCATCGCGGCGGTGGAGATGCTGAAAGCGCGCGGGGCGACCAATATGCGCTTCCTGTGCCTGCTCGCCGCGCCGGAGGGGATCGAGCGCTTTACCAAGGCGCATCCGGACGTACCGGTTTTCACCGCCGCCATCGACGAACGCCTCAACGAGGTGGGATATATCGTGCCCGGACTCGGCGATGCGGGCGACCGGATGTACGGCACCAAGTAGACATCGCGAAAATCCACGGCACGGGGTTTACGCCCCGCTAACCGCGATCGGCGGATTTGCCGTAGCAAGCGAGCGGTGCAGACAGAGTTAAGGCGGCGGTGACAGTGAGCGGTTAGGCTCGGCGCGCTCAGGAACCCGCCGATGAACAAGCTGATCCTCATGGGAATCGTCGCCGGCATCGCCGCGTCCATCCCGGCCCTTTATCAATCGAATCCGCAAATTTTCGAAGCCATGCTGCGGCCGCTTTTCGTTGGGCAGGAAACGGCTCAGACGCAGCAGGCAATACCCGCCCAACCGCAGAGGCTTGCAGCGGTGCAGACGGAAGACCCGGTGCTTCTTGGTCGCAAGGTGCGGCTTCCGGCCGATGCACGGGGCCATTTCGCGTCCGATTTCAGGTTGAACGGGCATGATATCCCGGCAATGATCGACACCGGCGCGACGGTCGTGGCGATCAACGTCACGACAGCACGGCGCATCGGTATCATGCTCACGCCATCGGACTTCACCTATTCCGTCACCACGGCCAACGGCAAGGCGAAGGCCGCAGCCGCAACCATAGATACTATCCAGATCGGCAAGATCTATATCGACAAGGTCCCGGCCGTGGTGCTGGAAGACTCCGCCCTCTCCGGCACGCTGGTCGGCATGAGCTTCCTCAAGCGCCTGTCGAAATACGAAGTCGAGAACGGCGCCATGATCCTGCAACAGTAGCGGCGTAACGCCAGCTATTCCGCAACCCGGCGCATGACCGGCTTGCGGCGCGACGGCCTCGCCTCGCCGAGCGAATAGGCGGTGAGGACGGTTGCCGCCGCTTCTTCGGCACTTTGCTCCGATCGCGCCAGGACGATCGCCAGCGGATCGCCCTTCGCCACTTCGGTCCCGACCGGCAGCAGGCCGGTTATACCGACAGCGTGATCGACCGTATCTTCCGGTTTCCTGCGCCCTCCGCCGAGGCCGACGACAGCAAGGCCGATCTCGCGCGTGGCAATCGCGGCAACGTAGCCTCGGCGAGGGGCTTTCACCAGCCGCTCCACCTCTGCGTTCGGCAGGAAGGCGCGGCAATCCTCGATGAAGCCGGAAGGTCCGCCAAGCGCGCTCACCATACGGCCGAAGGTTTCCGCGGCACGACCGCTGTTGAGCGCTTCGCGCGCCAGACGCATCCCGTCCGTATTGGAGGCTGCGAGGCCGGCTGCGCCGAGCATTTCGGCCGCAAGCGCCAGCGTCACTTCTTCCAGGCGATGGTCGCGCCTGCGCCCGGTCAGGAAATCAACCGCGTTCCCCACTTCGACCGCATTGCCGGCGGCAGTCGCCAGCGGTTCGTCCATATTGGTGATGAGCGCGGTGGTCTTCAGCCCGGCACCGTTGGCGACCTCGACAAGGCTCTTCGCCAGCGCCGAGGCATCGCGGGCTCGCGCCATGAAGGCGCCATTGCCGGCCTTGACGTCGAGCACCAGCGACTGGAGGCCGGCGGCGAGTTTCTTCGAAAGGATCGAGGCGGTGATGAGCGGAATCGATTCGACCGTCGCCGTGACATCGCGGATGGCATAGAGCCGCTTGTCGGCCGGCGCGAGGTTCGCGGTCTGACCGATGATGGCGCAGCCGGTCTCGCGCACGGCCTTGCGGAAGAGCGCATTGTCCGGCTGGCTGACATAGCCTGGAATCGAATCCATCTTGTCGAGCGTGCCGCCGGTGTGGCCGAGGCCGCGCCCCGAGATCATCGGGACATAGGCGCCGCAGGCGGCCACGATCGGCGCCAGCATCAGCGAGACATTGTCGCCGACGCCGCCGGTCGAATGTTTGTCGGTGACCGGCCCCGGCAGATCGGACCATTCCAGCACCTCACCCGAATCGCGCATGGCGAGCGTCAGCGCCACCGCCTCCTCACGGCTCATGCCGTTGAAGTAGACCGTCATGGCGAAGGCAGCGGCCTGCCCCTCTGAAACCGAGCCGGAGACGATGCCATCGACGAAAGCGGCGATATCGTCCGGCGGAAGCGGTCTTCCGTCGCGCTTGCGGCGGATGAATTCGGCGGGGAGCATCATGCGATCTGCTATACCCCGAACGGAGTCCAGATCGACTTGATGCGGGTCGCCTTGAACAGGAATTCCTCGCCCTGTCCCTCCGCCGGATCATACCAGTCGCGAGCCTTGCCGTTGTTCACCCAGGTGAGCTTGAGATTGCCGGCGGATTCCCGCTCCACCATCGCCGACCCCTCGGCCGAGCCGAAATACCAATGCGCGGCGATATCGTCGTGTTTCGCAAGGACGGAGGCCAACTGGTCGCGGTTGCCGGTGACGATGTTCACCACGCCGCCGGGGACATCGCTGGTGTCGAATACCTGATAGAGATCGCAGGCTGCAAGCGGCTGACGCGGCGAGGGCGTCACGACGACCCGGTTGCCCATGGCGATGGCCGGCAAGGTGAGCGACAGGAAGGACAGAAGCGGTGCCTCGTCCGGGCAGGAAATACCGATCACCTCCCAAGGCTCCGGCAGGGCCAGCGACAGCATGCGCGGCTGCGGCCCGCGCACCGCGCCGTCATATTTATCGGCCCAGGCCGCGTAATACATGGTGCGCGCCACGGAAGCGGCGACTTCCTTGCGCGCCTGCGCTGGGCTGGCGCCGGTCGCCTGACGCAGGCGCGCCGTGAATTCGTCGGAGCGAAGCTCGAGATTCTCGGCGAGGAAGTAAAGTACCTGCGCGCGCGCATGGCCGGTCATGCCGCTCCAGCCCTCGGCCTTGCGCGCCGCCTCCACGGCGTTGCGGATATCCTTGCGGTTGCCGTAGCCTGCTTCGGTGACGATCTTTCCCGCGTGGTCGTAGACCGGGTAGGAATAGCCCGAATCCGGCCGCGCCTGCTTGCCTCCGATATAGAGCTTTACCGTGCGGTCGAGCCCGCGGGGCGCGGCGCCCGGTAAACCTTCTTCCGTTGGAAGGGGTGCGTCGAGTGGCGGGGCCATACGCAGCGGCTTCGCCTTTTTCAGCCACTCCGGCACGAGATATTCATGCATGCCTTCGCGGCCGCCCTCGCGGCCGAAGCCGCTTTCCTTGTAGCCGCCGAAGCCGACCGCACCGTCGAAGAGATTGGTCGAATTGATCCACACGACACCCGACTTCACCTGCCGCGCGGCGTCGAACGCCGTGTCGAGGTTCTGCGACCAGATCGAGGCCGCCAGCCCATAGCGGCTGTTGTTGGCGAGTTGCACCGCCTCGCCCGGCGTGCGGAACGTCATCGCCGTCAGCACAGGGCCAAAAATCTCCTCCTGCGCCAGCGGGGAGGCCGGCGAGACATTGGTGAAAAGGCTCGGCGGGAAGAAGCAGCCGGGGCGGCCGGAAAGCTCCTTCGCCCAGCTCGGCTGGAAGAGCGATGCGCCTTCCCTGATGCCAGCCTCCACCTTCGCCGTAATCGCCTCGATTTGAACTGGCGCGACGATGGCGCCGATATCGGTCGATTTATCGAGCGGATCGCCGACGCGCAGCTTCTCCATGCGCTCACGCAGCTTGCCATAAAAGCGGTCGGCAACGCCTTCCTGAACAAGCGCGCGGGAACCGGCGCAGCAGACTTCACCCTGGTTGAACCAGATGGCGTCGACCACGCCTTCCACCGCCGCGTCGAGATCGGCATCGGCGAAGACGATAAAGGGCGACTTGCCGCCGAGCTCCAGCGACAATTTCTTGCCCGTGCCGGCGGTCTGCTTGCGGATGATGCGGCCGACCTCGGTCGAACCGGTGAAGGCGATCTTGGAAAAGCCCGGATGCGCGACAATCGCCGCGCCGGTTTCGCCGCCGCCATTGACGACGTTGAAGACACCGGCCGGCAAGCCCGCCTCGTTGCAGATTTCGGCGAAGGCGAGCGCGGTGAGCGGCGTGTGCTCGGCGGGCTTCAACACTACCGTGCAGCCGGCGGCGAGCGCCGGCGCGACCTTCCAGGCGAGCATCAGGAGCGGAAAATTCCAGGGGATGATCTGCCCGCAGACCCCGGCCGGGACATGACCCGGAAACTGTTCGTCGCGAAGCTCCGCCCAACCGGCGTGGTGATAGAAATGCCGGGCGACGAGCGGTATGTCGAGATCGCGCGTCTCGCGGATCGGCTTGCCATTGTCGATCGTTTCCAAAACGGCGAGGAAGCGGGCATGCTTCTGTACCGAACGGGCCAGCGCATAGAGATGCCGCGCCCGCTCGTTGCCCGAAAGCGCGGACCATTTGGCGAAGGCTGAAGTCGCCGCCTTCACCGCCTTGTCCACATCCTTCTCCGTACCCTCGGCAACTTCGCCGATCTCTTCGCCGGTCGAGGGGTTGAAGACCTTGAAGGTCTTGCCGTCCGGCTTGGTGAAGCGGCCGCCGATGAAGTGCCCGAACCGGCCGCCATGGCGCTTCAGCCAGGCGCGGACATGCGCGTCCTCTTCGGGCGCCGGCCCGTATTCCATCGTGCGCAGGATGTCCTGGATCTGGTTCATGACGACGGTCCTATGCGATGCCGTGACGGTCAGCGGAAGAATACCGGCCGGTGACGAAATGTTCGATCTGGCGCTCGATGTCGCCCAGAAGCGAACTCGCACCAAGGCGGAAGAGGTCGGGCTCCATCCAGTCGCGACCGAGTTCTTCCTTCATGAGGATCAACCATGCGAGCGCGTCCTTGGAGGCGCGGATGCCGCCTGCCGGCTTGAAGCCGATCTTGTAGCCGGTCGCCTCCAGATAGGCGCGGATGGCGCGCACCATCACCAGGCTGACGGGCAGCGTGGCGTTGACTGCTTCCATGCCGGTCGAAGTCTTGATGAAGTCGGCGCCGGCCATCATCGCCACCATGGAGGCCTTGTAGACATTGGTCAGGGTCTTCAGTTCGCCGGTGGCAAGGATCGCCTTCAGGTGCGCCTCGCCGCAGGCCTCGCGCATCTGCCGGACCTCGTCGTAAAGCGCCTGCCAGTTGCCGGTCAGCACGTGGGCGCGTGTGATGACGATATCGATCTCGCCTGCGCCCTCCCCGACCGCATAGCGGATCTCGGCGAGCCGCTGCGGCAGCGGGGTCAGACCGGCCGGGAAGCCGGTCGCAACAGACGCCACCGGGATGCCGGAGCCCTTGAGCGCCCTGACCGCGACCGGCACCATCGCCGGATAGACACAGACGGCACCGGTATGCAGCCGGTAGCCCGACAGTCCCAGCGCCTCCACGAGATCGTCCCGAAGCGGATGGCGCGCCTTGGCGCAGAGCCGTTCGACGCGGCCGGGCGTATCGTCGCCGACCAGCGTGGTGAGGTCCATGCATTCGATGGCGCGGACCAGCCATGCCGCCTGCCAGGCCTTCTTGACCGAACGGCGCGTGGTGAGCGTTGCCGCGCGGCGCTCCGCGGCAGACAGATTGACGTCGATTGCCTCGAACAGGGAAGGCTCGAGCGTCATCCCTTCGTTACGCTTGATTGCGACATGGACCGGGACGAGGCCCTTTTCCGTGGCAGGCCGGGCATCCGCCATGCGCGCGTGATCCGTCTTGACGTTCATGCGATTTCTCCGATCGCCTCGCGAAGGATGGCGGCGAGCCGCGCCCCGCCGACCGGCGCCATGTCCTTCGTCTCGTGATATTCCGCGCAGGTCATTTCAGCGTCTCGCCGCTGAAGCCGAGCGGCAGCATCTCGCCCATCGTCACCGTCTCCACGATGCCGGTATCATCGCACAGATGAAGCCTCGTGTCCGCCGTCGCGAATTCGGCGAGCCGCTGGCGACAGCCGCCGCAGGGCGTGATGCGCGCCATCTTCTCGGCAACGACCGCGATTTCGGTGATCCGGCCGCCGCCCCCCATGACGTAATGGCCGAGCGCAGTGGTCTCGGCGCACCAGCCTTCCGGATAGGACGCGACCTCGATATTGGCGCCGGCATAGACACGGCCGTCTTCGGTTCTGAGCGCCGCCCCGACCGGGAAGCGCGAATAGGGCGAATGGGATTTGGCCATGGCCGCCCGCGCCGCTTCGAAAAGATCCCTGGACATTTTCTTCCCTCGGGCGTTCGCCCTATCTTTCCTTCACATAGGGCACGCCGCCGGCTCGTGGCGGAATGGCCTTGCCGATGAAGCCGGCGAGCAACACGCAGGTGAGGATATAGGGCAGCGCCTGCATCAACTGTACCGGCAGCTTGCCGATGCCCGGCAGCGCGATGCCCTGCCAGCGGATCGAGATGGCGTCGAGGAAGCCGAAGAGCAGGCAGGCGAACATGACCGGCACCGGCTTCCATTTGGCGAAGATGAGCGCGGCAAGCGCAATGAAGCCGCGGCCCGCCGACATCTCCTTCACGAAGCCGGCCTGCTGCGCGATCGACAGATAGGCGCCGGCGAAGCCGGTCAGGATGCCCGTGCAGATGACGGCGCGATAGCGCAGCCAGGCGACCGAGATGCCGGCTGTATCGACCGCCGCCGGATTCTCGCCGACGGCGCGTAGTCTCAGTCCGAAGCGCGTGCGGAAAAGCACCCACCAGGTGAAGGGTACCATCAGGAAGGCGAAATAGACGATGACCGAATGGCCTGAGATCACGTTGGAATAGATCGGGCCGATGATCGGAACCGGACGGATCGCGTCGGCGAACGGGAACGCGATATCGCCGAAACGCGCCGCCCCCGAAACGGAAGGCGTGCGCCCGCCCTGATGGAACCAGGCCTGGCCGAGGATCACGGTCGAGCCGGAGGCAATGAAGTTGATCGCCACGCCGGAGACAATCTGGTTGCCGCGATAAGTGATCGAGGCGACGCCATGGACGAGCGACATGGCGATCGAGACGATGATTGCCGCGCCTAGGCCGACCCAGGCCGAACCGCTGACATAGGCGGCGGCGCCGGCGGCGAAGGCGCCGGCCAGCATCTTGCCTTCCAGACCGATGTCGAAAATGCCGGAGCGCTCCGAGTAAAGTCCGGCAAGCGCCGCCAGAAGCAGCGGCACGGAGACGCGGACCGTGGCGTCCGCGATCTGGACGAGGACCGTATAGGCTTCCATCATGATCCCCTCCCCGCCTTGGCTTCCACACCCACGGAGCGAGGACTGAGGCTCGCGAAGATCGCCTGGATCGCAGGGCGGAACATATGCTCCAGCGCACCGGCGAAGAGGATCACCAGTCCCTGGATGATGACGATCATGTCGCGCGAGATTTCAGGCATCTCGAAGGAAAGGTCGGCGCCGCCCTGATAGAGCATGCCGAACAGGATCGCGGCCGGGATGATGCCGAAGGGATGCGAGCGCCCCATCAGCGCCACCGCAATGCCGACGAAGCCGGCGCCGGAGGCGAAATCGAGCGCCATGTGGTGCTGGTCGCCCATGATGACGTTGGTCGCCATCAATCCGGCCAGCCCGCCCGAGATCATCATGGTGATGATGATCGTGCGCGCCTCATTGATGCCGGCATAGCGCGCGGCATCGGCGCTGAAACCCATGGTGCGCAGCTCGTAGCCGAAGCGGGTGCGCCAAACCAGAAGCCAGACGAAGACGGAGGCGACGAGCGCCAGGAGGAAGGACACGTTGAAGGGGGCCGTGCGCACCCGCATGCCCATCCATTCGAAGATGAAGCCGAGCTTGGGCAATTGCCCGCCGGGCAGGAAATCACGCGTCTGCGGCGCCTGCGAGTGGAACGGCTTCAGCGGTCCGACGAGGAGATAGACCATCAGGCTCGCGGCGATGAAATTGAACATGATCGTCGTGATGACGATGTGGGAGCCGCGCTTCGCCTGAAGATAGGCAGGGATCAGCGCCCAGAGCGCGCCGAACAGCGCGCTGGCGACGATGGCGAGCGGAAAGTTGATCCACCAGGGGAAGATGCCATCGAAGGCGAGGCACACGATCGACAGGCCGAGGCCGCCGACATAGGCCTGCCCCTCGCCGCCTATGTTGAACAGGCTGCAATGGAAGGCGATTGCGACCGCCAACCCAGTGAAGATGAAATTGGTCGCGTAATAGAGGGTGTAGGCAATGTTCTGGCCGCCTCCCAGCGCGCCCTTGATGAGGATCACTGCCGCATCGAACGGGTTCTCGCCGACCAGGAGCACGACGAGCCCGGCGACGAGAAACGCGACGATCAGGTTGATCAGCGGGATAAGGCCGTAATCCGCCCAGCGGGGCAGCTTGGCGTAGGGCGCGCTCATTCGGCTGCTTCCTTCGCTTCCACGCCGGCCATCAGAAGACCCAGTTCGCCTTCGGTGGCATCCGGTCCACGCTCACCGACGATACGTCCGTCGAACATGACGAGGATGCGGTCGGACAGCGAGCGTATCTCGTCAAGTTCCACCGAGACCAACAGCACGGCTTTCCCGAGGTCGCGCATCTCGATCAGCCGCCTGTGGATGAATTCGATCGCGCCGACATCGACGCCGCGTGTCGGCTGGCCGACGATCAGCACATCGGGATCCTGCTCCATCTCGCGCGCGAGCACGATCTTCTGCTGGTTTCCGCCGGAAAAGTTCGCCGTCTTGAGCCGGATATCGGCCGGACGTATGTCATATTTGATGACCTTGTCCTCCGCATCCTTGCGGATGGCGGGGATATCGAGGAAGGCGCCGTTCAGATATTTCTGCTGATCGTGATAGCCGAGGATGGAGTTCTCGTTCTCCTCGAAGGCGAGGACGAGGCCGACATGGTGACGGTCCTCCGGCACGTGCGCCAGACCGCGCTCGCGCAATTCCCCCGGGTCGGCCTTGCCAGTCACGTCGATCGGCTTGCCGTCCAGCAATACGCTGCCTGAGACGGCCGCCCGGATACCCGCTATCGCCTCGATCAGTTCCGACTGGCCGTTGCCGGCGACACCGGCGATGCCGACGATCTCGCCGGCTCGTACGCCGAAGGACACGTCGTCCACCATGGTGACGCCGCGCGTATCCCGGACTGTCAGGTCTTCCACGACAAGCTTGAAGTCGCCGGGGTTCGCTTCGCCCTTTTCGACGCGCAGTAGCACGCGGCGCCCGACCATCAGTTCGGCCAGTTCGCCGACCGTGGTTTCCGCCGTCTTGCGTGTCGCGACCATCGTGCCCTGACGCATGACCGAGACATTGTCGGTGACGGCCATGATCTCGCGCAGCTTATGGGTGATGAGGACGACGGTCTTTCCCTGCTCCTTGAGCTGGCGGAGAATGCGGAACAAATGATCCGCCTCTGCCGGCGTAAGCACGCCCGTCGGCTCGTCGAGGATCAGCGTTTCCGCCCCGCGATAGAGCGCCTTCAGGATCTCGACGCGCTGCTGCAACCCGACCGGCAACGTCTCGATGACGGCGTCGGGATCGACCTCCAACCCGTATTCGCGCTCCAGCCGCTGCAGTTCCGAACGCGCCTTTGCGATGCTGGACCGCAGGAGCGGCTCGCCCTCGACGCCGAGGATGACATTCTCGACCACCGTGAAATTATGCACCAGCATGAAATGCTGATGCACCATGCCGATGCCGGCTGCGATGGCATCGTTCGGCGTGGCGATCCTTGTGGGCTTGCCATTGACACGAATCTCCCCGCTGTCAGCTTGGTAGAAGCCGTAGAGGATCGACATCAATGTCGACTTGCCGGCCCCGTTCTCCCCGACAATGCCATGAATCGTGCCCTTTTCGACCGCAAGATGGATGTCGCGGTTGGCGCGGACCGCGCCAAAGCTCTTGTTGATGCCGATCAGCTCGATCGCGGCTTCAGCCATCCGCCGTTCCCCGAAGGATTTTTTATCATTTGGTCAAGGATTAGCACGCCGCTTCCGCGCTGCCAATCGACCGCTCCCAAAGGGCTGCCAGCAGCACAAGCCCCGCCACTACTCTCGACAAATCGCGCATCGCTTGTCAATTTCGGAAACCATGACAAATTCGCAAATCTTCCCCTCCACACACGAAACGAACGGCCGGGAGCAGCCATGAGCGAGCGGCCCGCACCTTCCACACGCGATGCCTATCGGGTGTTCCGCGCCATTCCGACACGGTGGCTGGACAACGACATCTATGGCCATATGAACAATGCAGTGCACTACACTCTGTTCGATACGAGCGTGAATTGCTGGCTGATCGAGAACGGCCTGCTCGACATCCATGACGGAGACCGGATCGGGCTGGTGGTGGAAACGGGCTGCCGCTATTTCGCCGAGATGGGCTATCCGGACATGATCACGTCCGGACTCAAAGTGGCAAGGCTCGGGACATCTTCCGTGCGCTACGAGGTCGGCCTGTTCCGCAACGGCGAGACCATTGCCGCGGCAGAAGGCTTCTTCGTCCATGTCTATGTCGACAAGAAAACACGCAAGCCGGCATCGCTCGATGCGCCCTTTCGTCGTGCTCTGGAAGGAATAAGCGCATGAACGTCGCGGATGATCGGTTGACGCGCCTCGAGATCACCGTCGCCGAACAGGAGAAGACGATCGGCGAGCTTTCGGCGGAAATCGCCGAGCAGTGGAAGACGATCGAGCGGATGCGGAAGAAACTCGACGCGCTGACCGAACGTTTCCTTGAACTGGAGGAACAGACGCGGCCCGACGTGCCGGTGACGAAACCGCCACATTGGTAAGGCGACACGCATGAAAAAGGCCGCCGATTGAGCGCCGGCGGCCTTCCTGTCGGTATCCGAGACTACTCAGTACGGGCAGGCATTGTCCGACATGTAGTCGTGGACCTTGATCTTGCCGGAGATGATGTCTTCCTTGGCCTGGTCGGCCGCCTTCTGCATTTCCGGCGTCACCAGCGACTTGTTGTTGTCGTCCATGGCATAGCCGACGCCGTCTTCGGCGAGGCCGAGATTCTCCACGCCGAAGGTGAACTTGCCGTCCTTCGCGTCCATGAAGGCGTTATAGACCGCGACATCGACATGCTTGACCATCGAGGTCAGCACATGGCCGGGCTGCAGGCCGTTCTGGTTGGAATCGACGCCGATGGCGAGCTTGCCCGCATCCGCCGCCGC
>JBDZVC010000091.1:0-13981 GCA_040255475.1 Phyllobacteriaceae bacterium
CCGCCAAAGCCGCCGATTTCCGTACAAATTACGCCAGCTCGTTCGACTTTGTTTGATGCGCTTCGTCGAAGACGGATCGGATTTGAGCTACGACCTCGGCAAAACTCGGAGTGGCGAACAGTTCGGGCTTGCGTGGGCGGGCGAAGGGAATATCCACGATCCTGGCGATCCGGCCCGGGCGCGCGCTCATGACGACGACGCGATCGCTGAGGAAGACGGATTCGGGAATGCCGTGGGTGACGAAGAGGACCGTTTTGCGGTTCGCCGCCCAGATGCGCTGAAGTTCGATATTCATGTTCTCCCGTGTCATGGCATCGAGAGCCGCGAAGGGTTCGTCCATCAGCAAGAGCTTGGGGTCGTGGACGAGGCCGCGCGCGAGCGCCACGCGCTGCTGCATGCCGCCGGAAAGCTCGAAGGGGTACCTGTTCTCGAACCCTTTCAGCCCGACCATTTCGATCAGGGCATGTGCACCGTCGATATAGCCGGATAGCTGACGTCCCTGGACATCGACGGGCAGCAGAATGTTCTTGAGGACGGAAAGCCACGGCAAGAGAAGTGGCTGCTGGAAGACAACGCCGAAGTCGGGCCGCGGTCCCGTTACCTCGCTTCCGCCGACCACGATCTTGCCCCAGCTCGGCGAAAGCAGACCCGCCACCATGCGCAACAGCGTGGTCTTGCCGCAGCCGCTCGGGCCGAGCAGCGACACGAACTCGCCGGGACGGACATCAAAGCGGACCGTCTCGAGCGCGGTCAGCTTCGTCCCCTCGCGCGTGAGGAAAGTGCGCCCGACATCGACGAACGAGATGCCTTCGGAAGCCTGGGTCATGGCGAACCTCCCTGCCACGTCTCTTGCCGTCGGTCAGGCGGGAGCCCGACCGCAATTCAGTTGGCGGCCTTTGCCGCTGCCGCGATCGTCCGATGGTCGAAGTCGGAATAATGCTCGGCGAACGCATTCGTGAAGTACAGCTTGGGATCGATAGCCTTCTTTATCAGGCCGACTTTCATAAGGTAGTCCTGTATATTCCCGTAGACGGCCGCATCCTGGCTGCCCCAGGCGAAATCGTCGGGAAGCTGATCGGCGGCCATGTCGTGCAGCTGGGCCTCGAGGATAGCGAGATCGCGTTGCATGGCTGCCTTGTCGTTGGGGTCTTTCGGCGCACGGTCCGGCGCATAGGCCCAGAAGGCGCGGACCGCGGCCTCCGGGTTGTTCTTCATGAACACGGTCGCCTTCGCGGTCGCGCGACCGATGCCCTTGATCACGTCCGGGTTCTTTTGGATATAATCTCCGGTGGCATAGAGATTATAGCTGTACCGGTTCTGCTCGCTCTCGGGTTCCGGGAGGGTGCGAACCTTGTAGCCGGCATTTTTCTGCCGGGCGACACCGCCGGTAAAGGTGCCCGCCACGTCGACGGTACCGTTCTGGAGCGCCTCGTAGCCGGGCGTCCCGTAACCGGTCGAGATAAGCTGCACATCTTTCATGCTGAGGCCCACTCCCTCCAGGCGGGCGCGCAGGTAATTCACCCCTCCGGAGCCGAGATCCGGCACGCCGATCTTCTTTCCCTTGAAATCCGCCACCGATTGGATTGGCGAATCCGGCCGAACGACGAACACGTTCGTCCCGCGCCGGCCGATCGCGTAGAACGAGACGAGCGGGACGTTGGCATTGGCCCTCTGGGGGATGATCGGATCAGGCTGCGCCACGCCGACATCGGCGCGGCCGGTGAGAAGCAACTGGGCGGTTGCGGTCGAGGACTGGCCGGGCACGATATTGACGTCGAGCCCTTCCTCCTTGAAGTATCCGAGCTGTTTCGCCAGCGTCGCGAAGGGATAGCCGACGTTGAGATCCGCGGTGGCGATCGCATAGGTGACTTTCTTGAGGTCCTCGGCGAATGCGCCGGTCATGCTGGCTCCCGCAAGCGCCGCCGTAATGGCGGAGAGCGCCAGTCGTCTCAGGAATTTGCCCATCGGATTCCCCTTTTCTAGTTCGGGTTCAGTTTGTGCTGCCTTCCTTCGCGCGACCCCAGAAGACGACCTTGTCGCCGGCATATCTGACGATCGCGTGCAGGACGAAGCCGGTGACCGAAAGCAGGAGCAATGCGGCGAACTGGCCGGCCAGGTCGAGATTTGTGTTGAAGGTGAGGATTCGGTAGCCGATTCCACCCACCGCCCCGAGCAATTCGGAAACGACGGCGGCAAGAACGGCAAGCACGATCGCCTGTTCCAGCCCGGCAAAGAACGGCGGCATGGCACTCGGCAGCTTGACCCGCCAGAAGATGCGCCAGCGCTTGCCGCAATAGGCCTTGAGCATTTCGAGCTGATCCGGGTCGGTGCGCTCGAGGCCGAGGAGCGTGTTGATCAGTACGGGGAAGAACACCACCGAGACGACCAGCGCCACCTTGGATTCGATGCCGAAACCGAACCAGATGAGGAACATCGGCGCCACCGCGGTCTTGGGCACCGCCTGGAAGGCGATCACGTAAGGATAGAGGATGGTCCGGACCGGCCGGAACTCTGAGATGACGAGTGCGAGGAGGAAGCCGACCGAACTGCCGCTGAAGAAGCCGATCAGCACCTCTTTCATCGTGACGGCGAGATCCCAAATGAAGGTGCCGTCCGCCATGTTGGCATAGAGCGATTCCCATACGGCCAGCGGCGCGGGAAAGACGGCGGGAGAGATTCCGAAGCGCGTCACATACCATTGCCAGAAGATGAGCAGGAGGACGGCACTGATCAGCCAGGCCAGGAAGCGTCTACCCTCCGCGGGCATACGGCCGAGATAGGGACGCACAAACCTGTTCCGCCATGGCAAAACGATCTGCCGTTCGGTCCCCGTTCCGTTCATCAGAACGCTCCTACCTCGGCAAAGCGTGCTTTTTGCCAGCGAAGAGCGGCTGTAACGCCTTCCTTCTTCGATATCCGCGTGAATTCGGTCTCGCCGCCGGTGCTCAGGCCGAGGGCGGAACTATCCTCATTGGCGCTGATGACGGCCTCGATGCCCATCTGCTGGTACCAGCGCCGGCTGCTCGCCTTGTTGCGCACGAGCGTGCCGTCCGGCATCAGGCACATATGACGGACGACCTGATCGACACGTGCATCGAGCCCGTCCGCCGGAACTACCTCGTTCACCATTCCGAGCCGCAGCGCCTCGTCGGCGTGGACATTGCGGCCGGTAAGTACGAGCTCGTTCAGCGTTTTCATGCCGACGATCCATTGCAGCACGGGAAACATGTTTCCGCCGCCGCCGAACTTGATTTCCGCGTCGCCGAAGAATGCGTCCTCACTTGCATAGGTGAGGTCGCAGGCGAGGCTGAGCGCCATGCCGCCACCGAGGCAGGCGCCGCGCACCTTGCAGACGACCGGCTGCGGCAGCGACCAGATGCGCCGGAGCGTGCGGAATGCCAGCGAGAAATGGTATTTCCAGTAGGCGGGCGTCCGCGTCGGCATGTCCTCGCCTTCGCCGACATCGTAACCAGCCGAGAAGGCGCGTCCTTCGCCCGTCAGGATGACGACCTTGATCGCCGGCGTCGCGGCTATCTCGGACAGGGCGCCGAAAAGCTCGATGTTCATCTGGTCGGTGATCGCATTCAACTTCCGGCCGCGCCGCAGCGTCAGCGTCGCCCTCTCGCCTATAGTCTCGAAGCCGATCAGGGAATAGCCGCTCATCTCATTCTCCCTTGTCTAGGATCAGGCGCGCATCGGCGATGCATCCGCCGGGATGTTCTGCCGTAATGATCACAGGATTGAGGTCGAGGACTTCGAGGCGCTTGCCGAACGAAAGCGCATAGGCGCCGACATGCCTCACCAGGCCTGCGAGCATAGCGAGATCGGCCCTGGGAGCGCCACGGAAACCGCTCAGGAATTTCGCGGCCCCGCTCTTCTCGATTGCCATCAACACGTCCGCCTCGGAGAAAGGGAAGACAAGCGGCGCGGTTTGGCCGAGTGCTTCGAGAAGGCGCCCGCCCATACCGAGGACCACGACCGTCCCGAATGTCGCGTCACGTTTGGCGCCGATATAGAACTCGACGCCGCCCGCCAGCTCTTCGGCAACGAAGATCGCCTCGCCCGGCTCGCTGCCGAGGGGCGGGGAGATACAGTTCCTGAGTTTGGCGAAGTGCTCGGCGGCGGTCCGAGGCGTAACACCCAGCACGACGCCGCCTATGTCACTCTTGTGGACGACCCGGGGCGTGTCGATCTTCATGACGACCCTGCCGCCGAGATTTTGCGCGATCTCCTTCGCTTCATCGGCGCTTCGTGCCGCGCCGTGGCGGGTAACAGGCAGGCCCACGGCCGCCAGATGCCGGAACAGGTCGACCTGCGGCACCAGTCCGTTTTCCCACGGCTGCGGGACGCGCGGCGCATCAGGCACGGCAGGAGCCGCGGCCGGGATGGGGCGCCGGCTCAGAAAGCTCGTATATCGATCGAGGTGGCGGAGTGCCATCAAACCCTCGCGGGCGCCTTCGAGCGCAGGGATGCCTGCCATGCGCACCTCCGCGACCACCTCTTCGTCGAGGCGGCCCGATTGGCAGGCCAGGACGGCGACGGGCTTGTCGATACCGGCGGACTCGCGGGCGGCGGCGTTCATCATTTCGCGATTGAGCGAGAATTGGAGGTTCTCGCCTTCACGATGGAAACCCTGCATGACCACCACGAGATCGACCGACGGATCGGCGGCGACCACCCGGATCGCTCCGCGCATGCGTTCCTCGTAACTGCCGGCGAAACTGAACCCGGTTCCGACGTCGACCGGATTACGGGGACGAACGTCCTTCGGCAGGACGAGCCAATCCTGCAATCCGGCCAGAGTATTCGCCGAAAAGGGCGGCAGCTCGACGCCGAACTCCTCGCACAGATCGGTGATATTGCCGAGCTCGCCGCCGGACGTGCCGAGCATGCCGACGCGGCACCGGCGCGGAGCCGACTTGATCGTAGCCAGCAACTCGACCGTCTGCGCGAGTTCATCGAAATCCTCGACAAGGATAACGCCGGCCTGCTCGAAGGCTTGCCGATAGATCGCACCCGATCCGGCAAGCGCGCCTGTATGGCCGCGCGAGACCTCGCCTCCCTTCTCGGTAAGTCCGGCCTTGAGGACCACGATCGGCTTCCCCGCCTGGTGTGCCCGTTCCGCCAGCGCAAACAGCGCATGCGGCCGCCGAAGCGCCTCGATGAAGCAGACGATCAGCTTCGTCGCCGGGTCGGCGATGGCGTATTCGATCAGGTCCTCAGTGGTCGTCACCGCCTCATTGCCGGTGCTTGCGACGAAGGAGACACCGTGCCGTCCGGCCACGTTCATCAGGATGCCGGCAACTGACCCGCTCTGGCTGATCAGGGCGACCGAGCCTTTGTTCAATCCAGGCGAAAGCTTGAAGCTCGACAACGACACGCCGGTGGTGAGGTTCATCAGGCCGAGGCAGTTGGGACCGAGCGCCGCTACGCCTGCCTCGCCGCAGGCGCGCTGCAGTTCGCGCTCGCGCCGCAGCCCTGCCTCGCCCCTCTCGCCGAACCCGCCTGAATGGATCATCAGCGCCCGTGCGCCGCAGGCGATCGCCTCGTGAACGGCAGGCAGCACCTTCTCATCCGGAAGGCTGATGATCACCAACTCCGGCGAGACGGGAAGCGAGCTGAGATCCCGCCAGCATTTGCGGTCCAGGATCGTGTCTCGGTTCGGGTTGATGAGATAGATGTCTCCCCTGTAGCCGAGCGCTGCATTCGTCTCCAGGAATCGCGGGGTGAAGCTCACGCTGCTGCTGCGCCCGCTGGCGCCGACAAGCGCGATCGATGCCGGATCGGAAATAGCCTTCCAGCCCTCCCGTCCGAGAGCAGTTCCGGATTCGTCGCGGGGAGGGGTTTGTAGGTTCAAGTGCGATCTCCTGATCCGGTCAACGCGATATCTTCCGCCTCATCCGCCTCCGAGGCGGCACGAACGATCCTGCCGATCCTGTGCGGGAGATCGAGGCCGTCGCGCTCCGCCAACGCCAGTACCATGTCGGGTTCGATCGCCCCTTCGACGTGGATATGCAGTCCTGCCTTTGGCAGTTGATCGATGAAGGTCGGTGACATCGTTGTTTTCCTATCGGCTGCGTGTCGGCTGATCGCGGCTTTCAAGCTCAATCTCGGCGGTGCCGCTGTTAGTGCGGAAACCGAGTTCGCTGTCGCACCAGATGTCGATCTCGACTAGGCAGCGTCCTTCCTCGACCTTTTTGCGGGTTACACGGCCGCTGCATATCACCTTGTAGCCGATCAGGACCCAGTCCACGTTGCGCTGCGATATCCTGGTAACCCAGCTGTTCGGGCCTCCCCACTTTGACAGCATCGCGCCAAACCATTGGATGCGCAGTACACCGGGTGCAAACCCGTCGGGCACGTGGCCGGTCCGCCCGATCCGGTCATAGCCTGTTCCAATCGTGACCGCGTTGAAGCGGCCGATATCAAACGCCATGATCGGGCCGAACTCCCATGCGGGGATCTCATCGCCCACGCTCACATCTTCGAAGAAGCGCGGCTCGTCGTAGCGGCGCACGGGCGTCGGCTTCGTGCCGGGAAGGAGAGGGGGTGTCGCGACATTGCGCGTGAACTGCCCGTCCGGCAGCGGTGGATAGGCCTGGCCCACCCCGCCACCTGCCTGCACGGCGGAGCCGTTGAAGCGAAAGCTGTAGGAAGCGAGACGGGCGACCAGTTCGCCATGCTGGTTGGTGAACCGCATTCCCTCCTTGACCAGCACGCATTCGCCGAGCTTGCGCGAGCGCTTGATGGTCGCGTCCTCCAGCGCGCCGTGCGAGAAAATCATGTCCCCCGGACGGACCGGTTTGCGGAATTCCCATTCCTCTGTCGCATTGTCGGCGTTCGACAATTCGTTGCCGTCCGCATCCTTGATGCCGGGAAGGGATCCGAGCCAGGCTGGCGACCCATGCGCGTAGAGATAGCCCGGCGGAGCGATGATGCCGCGCCAGCGCGTCGTGGCGGCATATTCCTCGTCGAGATAGCGCGCGTTGATGTCGGGAACGGCATAGGCGAAATGCCGGATCGTGTCGCGCGTAACCCCGTAATTGAACTGTTCCGGTTGAGGAACCGCCTTGCCGACGAAGGCCTTGAACTCGGAAATGTCGAGGGTCGTATGCTGCACGCTATAACTCCCCTTTCGCGTCTCCACAGACGGGACGCGGCTCTATTTTTCGCAATGTCGGATTGCCGGCTTCCCAGAGGGGACTTCAATACCGGCCAGCCTGTTTTTGTGTTCCCACTTATTCTCCGGCTACGATAGGTCGGCCGGAAATGCGGTTTCAATAGGTATTTTTCGGAAAGTATGTACGAAAAATTAGGTCGGCTCTTCGTCCGACATTTCGTCCATCGCCGCAACGATGGCGCGCGCGAGCCTGGAGGCGGCGCTCGAAGGGTGGGAGGGTGTGACCAGGGAAAACGACGATTTAGCCACTTCGGGATCAGAAAATGGTACGAAGGCAAGCTTGCGCTTGCGGATTTCCGATAAAATCTCGGCGCGGGTGAGCACGGCGACCCCCAGGCGCTGAAAGACCATCTCCTTCATCAGGGCGAAGTTGTTGGAAACGGCGATCGCGTTGAGCGTGACGCCGGTCGCCGCCAATGCAGCGTCCAGCGCGTTGCGGATCAGAAGCTCCTCATTAGGGAGGATCATCGGCAGTTCGCGGCACTCGCGCAGCCTGATGCTCTTGCGTTCGGCCAGCGCATGATCGGGCAGCATCGCGATGCCCGGCGCCAGCGCCACCGAATGCTCCACCCGCATCACGCGATATGCGGTCGGCATGAAGGTGAGGCCGATATCGGCGTAACCGTTCAGCACCATCTCGCGCACACCGCCGCCGCCGACCACCTGTATGGTTACAACCACGCCGGGATATTGCTGGTGGAAGTCCGCCAGAAGACCGACCAGCATGTCGCCGACGATCGCTTCGGCGACGGCCAGGGTGATCTTGCCTCTTTGCAGGCCCTGGATGTCGTCAATCTGCGAGCAGACATCGTCGAACTCCCGCTTCCACCGCCGCAGATTGTAAACCATGTGTTCTCCCGCCGGCGTGAGTCTCAGCCCTTGCGGGAGGCGGTCGAAAAGGGGGACGCCGAGTTCCTGCTCGGCAAGAATAATCTGGCGATCGATGGCGGAAGGCGCGATATTCAGCCATTCCGCCGCGCTGCGGATGGAACCGCGCCGCGCCACTTCCTCCACATACCGGGCAAAGCGGGAAAAGACAGGCACCGGACTTATCTAGCGTGCTGCGAGCCTAACATTGGGCGCAGATCAAGACTCGGCTTGGCCATAAAAGCAAGCAGGGCAACCAGTATATTCGTCAGTTGCCGGGTTGCGGCATGCCGCGGTTCTAGGGTGTCAATCATAGTGACGGCCAGCACAGCCCCTGCACGGGCTTGCCGTCGATTGCTACGCCGAAGAGGCCACGTCCCAGCCGGTCTTCGTCAAGGGCGAGCGCCTCGGCTGCCGCGCCGGCGATCAGGGCGTCGAGCGCCATGGTCGGCCTGAGATCGCGGTCCTGATAGAGTTTCGCGCCCGCCAGACCCGGCCAATCGGCCAGGACATGACCGCCCTTGACCGCACCGCCGATCAGCATCGCCACGGAAGCTGTGCCATGATCGGTTCCGCCCGTGCCGTTCACCGCCGCGGTGCGTCCGAACTCGGTGGCGACCAGGATGGTCGTTTTCTTCCAGATCGGCCCCATGCCGTCACGCATCGCGGCAATCATCGTGTCGAGCGCCTTCAATTGCGCGGCAAGGCGAGGGGCCTGGGCAAAATGCGTGTCCCATCCTTCGGTCTCGATCATGGCGATGCGCGGACCGTTTTCGCGCGAGAGGAACTTTGCCGCCAGCTTGCCGAGACCCGCCGGATCCTGCTTGGCGTTCGTTCCTTCGGCAAGTCCTTTCGCCTGCAGGGCTTCCGTCCAAAGCGGATGAAGCTGGGGGTCCTTGTCGTAAAGCATGCCAACGCGAGCCATCAGGTCATCGGTGGCATCCGGCAGCGACGAAGGCGCGTAGGAGGTGACGGGCATCGAACCACGCATGGCCATCGGCACGGTCGGTGCGATCGCGATCGCCTCGTCATTCTCATGCGGCATCATCGAGACGAGTCGGTTCAGCCAGCCATCCTTCACCTGATATGGCTGCGCGCCGCCCGTCTCCAGCACGTTCTGGCCGTCGAAATGGGAGCGCTCGCGATAGGGAGAGGCGACGGCATGAACGAAAAGGGCTTCGCCGCTGGTGTACATCTTGCCCAGTTCGACGAGGGATGGATGCAACGCGAACATCCCGTCGAGCTTGATTGATTGGGACAGTTCACCGGCGATCACTCCGCGCAAACCCTGATAGGCCGGATCGCCGTAAGGGCGAACGATGTCGAGTCCGTCGGCGGCGCCGCGCTGGATGATGAAGACAAAGCGGCGATCGGTGTCGACCGAGGCCAGCGCCATATGCGAGCTGACCCACATGGCCCCGGCTCCAAGAGCGGCGACCGACAGGAACTGACGGCGATGCATTTTCATGACCTATCTCCTGAGAAAGTCGGGCGAAACCATGAGCAGGGCCAGCGCGCTGGTCGGACTTTCCGCGCGGGCGACCTGTTCGGTGGTTGAAGGGGCCAGCGATCCAGGCATCAGGATCGGCCCGAGCCTGCGCGCATCGAGTTTGTCGGCGATGGGCGCGACGAGCCTTGGCGAGATATCGACGCGCCTGAGCAACGCATCCGGCGCGGCCCAGCTCGCGGCGATGTCATCCCAGCCCGCCGGCGCGCGCGGCCGCCAGACAGGCTGGCCGAGCTGGTTCATGATCCCGGCGGCGTTCAGGCGGCCGATGTCATGGCGTCCCGTGCCGCGCATCAGGGAGATGACCCACTCCCATGGCGTCTTGAATTTCAGCGGCTTCGGTTCCCATGGCTCGGGGGAATCGATCAGCACGCGGTAGATGCTGGGCAGATCGCCGCCGCTGTTGCGGAAACTTGCGGAGAGGCGAGCGACAAGGGTCGGAGGCGGCATATCGCCGGCGAAATGCCGGGCGAGTTTTTCCGCAATATGGTCGGCGGTGTGCGGCGACGAGGCGAAGTCGGTAAGGATGGCTGCCGCCTGCTTCTCGCCGGGTTCGCTGTAGCGCTTACCCATGATCGTCCGTGATCCGGGCTCGTGCAGTTGCGGTCGGAAGGCGAAATCATCGGGGTTATCGTCGCCACCCTGTCCCGGTCCGAAGCCTCTGATGCTCCAGCCGGTGAGGGCGCGGGAATATTCGGTGACGTCCTCCTGTGTATAGCCCGACCGCACGCCGAGCGTGTGGAGTTCCATCGTCTCACGGCCGAGGTTTTCGTTGATGCCGAGCTTGCGCTTCGGGTTGCGCGCCTCGATCCGTTCGGCGAGCGGGCTGTCGGGGCCGACCGACGTCGCCTGGTTGAGATAGATCAGCATTGCCGGATGCCGTTCGGCGGCGAACAGCATGTCCTTGAAACGCCCGAGTACATGCGGGCGGATCGCATCGCGTTCGAAAGCCGGCGCGAAGGCGGCAAGTTGCGGATTATCGGCGGAAACGCAGAAATGGTTCGCCCAGAAATGCACCAGCCGTTCGATAAAAGGGGCCTCGGTCGCCAGCGCGCTGTTGGCCCGGGCGTCGACGCCGGCGCGATAGAGCATACGCGCCTGCTCACCGAAATCCTTGCGCATCATCTTCAGTTGGTCCTTGTCGAGTTCCGTTCCGTCTTGCCGCGCTTGACGGCGGAATGCCCTTAACCGGTCGCGATAGCTTTCGACGATTTCGCCGGCGTCCGGCAGCATCACATAGTCGTTCGGCCTGACCTCGAAACGGTCGAACTGGCCGGTCAGCCAGCGACCGGGATCGGCCGGCGGCGCGTCCTCCGGCCGGGCGCCGAGACCGAAACGATTAAGCGCGATAGCCGCCGGCGATAGCGAAGGGGGAGGCACGGACATGGCAATGGTCCTTCTGGACTTCGGAGAGATTGAACGGGCTTCCGCGCCCTTTCCGTCGCGTCGGGCGAAAAAATCCGCCTTGCCGCGGAAGGCGGTGGATTGGCGCAACGGGAAATTTTTGATCGGGAGCGACGGACATCTTCCTCCTCCGCGTTCAAAAATGGACCGCCGCGTAAAGCGACGGCTGATGACGACTCAGGAAAAGAGGTCAGTATGAAAAAGATGATTTTCGGTATCGTTGCCGCCGTCGCCGTGCTGGGCATGGCGCCGATTGCGAACGCAGCGCAAGGATGCGGTCCCGGTTGGCACCGCGGACCTTATGGACGCTGCCACCCCAATCGCCCGCCCGTCGTGGTCGTTCCCGGACGGCTTGTCATCGGGACCTATTATCCCGGCCGAGGCTGGTGGGACGGACATCGCTACTGGGTGCACCGCTACCATTGGCGCCATGGCTGGCGCTACCGCTAGACGAAGGAGAATGGGGCTGCCAGGCGGCCCCATTTTCTTGGTCTTCAAAAAAGACTACCGAAGACGGGATAAGGAGGTGCCGGCGCCTTCTGCATGAAGATCCGATGGCGGACCTGCGCTGGATCAGTGTTTCCCGGCCTTTCCCCTGCGCAGCATGGCACCGTGCCCGCGTAGTCCTTCGACGAAGGTCTGGCGTTCGGAAGGTGGCAACGTTTCGAAAAAGTCGACAACCGTCTTCTCCAATTTCGCCCGCAAGGCACTGTCCGTCTGTCTGGTCGTGGAAAGCTGGGCATCAATCGCCTGGCGATCGATCGGGTCTGCCGTCATCAGTTGCGCCAACCTGAGCCGGCCTGCTCTTGCCGCCTCGATGTCCGAAGCCGCATCTTTTCGGGTCTGGGCCAGCATCTGCCGAAACGTCCTGCGCTCCGCGACGGGGAGCTTCTCCGCTGCTCCACCCAAGCCGCTGCGCGCGGCAAATGCCGGCCGATATGGCCCGGATGCGTGCCACATATAGGCCCCTCCGACGGCCGCGCCGATGATGAAGACGTTGAACGCCAGCGAGATGGCAAGAACGATCGTGCGGGCTCTGTTGTTCATCTATTCGTCCATAATCCGCGCCATGTCGCTGAATGCGGTCATGGCATAGGCCCCATTTTCATCGGGCGGGGAAGTCATGGGTATCAGCACTGCGATCGCCAGCGCTCCGGCCAGGGCGCCGGCGAAGCCGAGCACGGCAAACCCCGCTCCCTGCCGCCACAGTCTCATACGATGTGCTGCGGCACGAAGCGGCGGCGCGGCTTCAATGATCGCCGCAGTCAGCTTTGCGCCGGGCCCCGGCACGACGTACCGATCCATGATCTCGTCGAGCCGCCGCGCCGCGCGCAGGGCATTTGCGGCTTCTTCGGGGTGCGCTTCCATCCAGGTCGTGGCCGCGTTGCGCTGCGCCTCGGGCCAGCGCCGCGGTTCCGCACCATAAGTCTCGATGAGTTCTGCAAAACGTTCGGGGCTCATTGGTGTAATCCTTCTTCAATCGCGGGCATGTGTGCTCTCCAGAAAGATACGCAGGTTTCGGCGGCCCCGCGCGAGAAGGCTTTCCAGGGCTTCGACGGTGACGCCCATGACTGCCGCAGCCTCGATATTGGAAAGTTCCTCGTAATATTGCAGCACGACCGCTTCTCTTTGTCGTTCGGGAAGCAAGGAAAGGGCCGTCTCGACGGTGCGGGCGGTGTCACCGGCATGAAGTCCATTATCGGGCAGTGGGCCGGGATCGGCCATTTCCGGCGGCTCGGCCGTATAGATTTCTTTTCTTCGGCGTAAACGGTCGCGGCATAGATTGAGCGCGACGCCATAGAGCCATGTGTCGAAGCGGGCTCGTCCCGCCTCCCAACGAGGCGCCTGGCGCCAAAGTCTGATGAATGTCTCCTGCGCAACGTCTTCGGCCTCCACCCGGTCGCCAAGGATGCGGGTCGCTACCGCCAACAGGCGCGGCAGCTTGCGGCCGACCATTTCGCGCACGGCGGCAGCGTCGTTACACGCGATCCGTGCCAGGAGGTCCTCGTCCGTCTCCCGGCTCTTCAAAGGTTTGTCCGCATCATCTTTCCGGCCGTCCCGCGCCGCGATTTTTATTATCAGGGCGTCGCGGCGGCTTTGCGCGCTTGGCGCTCCTGAGCGGTGACAAAGCCGTCACCATTCGTGTCGAGACGGTGGAAGCGACGTTCCGCCGGTGTGGCGATCTCGGAAGCATCGAGAAAACCATCGCCATTCTTGTCTAGCCGCTTGAAGGCTTTTGCCGGATCGCGCTTCGCTTTTCTGCCGGCAGCACGCGCCACCCATTCGTCGAGCGAAATCCTGCCATCGCCATTGGTGTCGGCCTTCATGAGACGCTTCTGAATGAGCGCCTGGAATTCGGCAAGATCAAGCTTGCCGTCCCCGTTGGTGTCGCCGCGAGGCGCCGCAATCGCGGGCGTGGTCGCGAGCAGGACGGCGAGCAGTATTTGGCAGGACGTCGATCTGATGAGCATCGGTCATCCGTTCGGTTTCGCATTGATGTCATCGCTTGAACGCGGCGGAAACGAATTTCCGTCGCGCAAAGCGATGCGTTTTTCCGGGTTGTTTGCGATCGAAGCGGTCGGCCGGAGTTTCGGCTAACGGGAGAGACGCACCGCAACTCTGGCGCGGCTGGGCCGCGCCAGTAGCGCCAGGACTACAACGGGGCGCCTGTCAGCTTTTCCATCAGCTTTTGGCGGTCGTCGGTGGATTTGAGGCGGACCGTCATGCTGTCGCTCCTGACGGGGACCTGAGGCGGCAGGCTGACTTCAATTTCCGGCGTGTGTTGCACGGCCCATTGCCTGAAGCGGGGCAGCTTGTTGGGGCCGCTGATGGGGAATGTGTAGCTGTATTTGAAGCTCATCGGGATCGATCCGTGGGGAAATGGCGGCCGACAGCAGGCGCGCGCAAAAAGAGGCGCGGCCGGCACGGCGGGCGCACATGGATTTCTGTTGTGGTGATGAATTCCCTATCCTGGCGCCGCTCTTGCTCTCGCAGGTAGCCGCGCCAGGCGATCAGCCGATTTG
>JBDZVC010000541.1:0-2580 GCA_040255475.1 Phyllobacteriaceae bacterium
GCCGGCGCCCAGAAGATCAACGTCATCAAGGAAGTCCGCGCCATCACCGGCCTTGGCCTGAAGGAAGCCAAGGATCTGGTCGAAGGCGCTCCGAAGGCGGTCAAGGAAGCCGTTTCCAAGGACGAGGCGGACAAGATCAAGGCCCAGCTCGAAGGAGCCGGCGCCAAGGTCGAGTTGAAGTAGTCGATCGCATTGTCGGGCCGGCGGACCTTCCGTCCGCCGGCTCCGCGATCGGAAGGAAGAACCCTTTTCCCGTAGGCCGCAAGCGGCCTTCGGGAAACGGGTTTTCTCCGTTTTGAACGGCCAGCCCGCCAATCGGGCAGGCGAGGCCGGTGCAGGCACAAGGTAAGGCAGCCAGGATTGGCAGCAAGAAGGAGCGACGATGGCCCAGACCCAGACGTTTAATGGCCGCAGGCGCGTGCGCAAGTTTTTCGGCAAGATCCCCGAAGTCGCGGAGATGCCGAACCTGATCGAGGTCCAGAAGGCTTCCTACGACCAGTTCCTTATGGTCGAGGAGCCCGAGGGCGGCCGTCCGAACGAAGGTCTGCAGGCGGTTTTCAAGTCCGTCTTCCCGATTTCCGATTTCTCGGGATCTTCGATGCTCGAATTCGTCAAATACGAGTTCGAAGGGCCGAAGTTCGACGTCGACGAATGCCGTCAGCGTGACCTGACCTATGCGGCGCCGCTGAAGGTGACGCTGCGCCTCATCGTGTTCGATATCGACGAGGACACGCAGGCCAAGTCCATCAAGGACATCAAGGAGCAGGACGTTTATATGGGCGACATGCCGCTCATGACGTCGAACGGCACCTTCATCATCAACGGCACCGAGCGCGTGATCGTCTCGCAGATGCACCGCTCGCCGGGCGTCTTCTTCGACCATGACAAGGGCAAGTCGCATTCGTCGGGCAAGCTGCTCTTCGCCGCGCGCGTCATTCCCTATCGCGGATCGTGGCTCGATATCGAGTTCGATTCCAAGGACATCGTGCATGCGCGCATCGATCGCCGCCGCAAGATTCCGGTGACCAGCCTTCTGATGGCGCTCGGCATGAACGGCGAGGAGATCCTGTCCACCTACTACGACAAGATCACCTATCAGCGTGACGGTGACCATTGGCGTATCCCCTTCAACGTCGAGCGTTTCCGCGGCCTGAAGGCCGTCGGCGACCTCGTCGACGCCGACACGGGCGAGGTCGTGGTGGAAGCCGGCAAGAAGATCACCGCGCGCCAGGCTCGCCAGCTTGCCGAAAAGGGCCTGAAGGCGATCAAGGCGACCGACGAGGACCTTATCGGCTCCTACATCGCCGAGGATATCGTCAACCCGGAGACGGGCGAGATCTATCTCGAAGCCGGCGATGAGCTGGAGATGACGGTCGATGCCAAGTCGGGCGAGCGCAAGGGCAATCTTGTCGAACTCCTGGCCTCGGGCGCGGACGAGATCGAGATCCTCGACATCGATCATGTCAATGTCGGCGCCTATATCCGCAACACGCTGGCCGTAGACAAGAACGAGTCGCGCCAGGAAGCGCTGTTCGACATCTACCGGGTGATGCGCCCGGGCGAGCCGCCGACCCTCGAGACGGCGGAGGCGATGTTCAATTCGCTGTTCTTCGACAGCGAGCGTTACGACCTGTCGGCCGTCGGCCGCGTCAAGATGAACATGCGTCTCGAACTCGACTGCCCCGATACGGTGCGCGTGCTGCGCAAGGAGGATATCCTTGCGGTCGTCAAGACGCTGGTCGAACTGCGCGACGGCAAGGGCGAGATCGACGATATCGACAATCTCGGCAACCGCCGTGTTCGCTCGGTCGGCGAATTGATGGAGAACCAGTACCGCGTCGGCCTGCTCCGCATGGAGCGCGCGATCAAGGAGCGTATGTCCTCGATCGAGATCGACACGGTCATGCCGCAGGACCTGATCAACGCCAAGCCGGCGGCTGCCGCCGTGCGCGAGTTCTTCGGTTCCTCACAGCTCTCGCAATTCATGGACCAGACCAACCCGCTCTCCGAGATCACGCACAAGCGTCGTCTCTCGGCGCTCGGGCCGGGCGGTCTGACCCGCGAGCGTGCCGGCTTCGAGGTGCGCGACGTGCACGTCACACATTACGGCCGCATCTGCCCGATCGAGACGCCGGAAGGCCCGAATATCGGCCTTATCAACAGCTTGGCGACCTTTGCTCGCGTCAACAAATACGGCTTCATCGAGAGTCCGTATCGCAAGATCGTTGACGGCAAGGTGTCAAGCGAGGTCGTCTATCTGTCGGCGATGGAGGAGGCCAAGCACTATGTGGCCCAGGCCAACGCCGAGCTCGACAAGAACGGCGCCTTCGCCGAGGAATTCGTCATCTGTCGCCATGCCGGCGAGGTGATGATGGCGCCGCGCGAGAACGTCGATTTGATGGACGTTTCGCCGAAGCAGATGGTGTCGGTTGCCGCGGCGCTCATTCCGTTCCTCGAGAACGATGACGCCAACCGCGCCCTGATGGGCTCGAACATGCAGCGTCAGGCCGTGCCGCTGGTGCGCGCCGAGGCTCCGTTCGTCGGCACCGGCATGGAGCCGGTGGTGGCGCGCGATTCCGG
>JBDZVC010000092.1:0-13878 GCA_040255475.1 Phyllobacteriaceae bacterium
TATCCACCGACGAGGTGTTCGGCGACCTGCCGTTCGACAGCGGCATCTTCACCGAAGAGACGCCATATGCACCTTCGTCGCCCTATTCGGCCTCGAAGGCGGCTTCCGACCATCTGGTTCGGGCCTGGCACGAAACCTATGGGCTGCCTGCCGTTGTTTCGAATTGTTCCAATAATTATGGCGCCTACCATTTCCCCGAAAAACTCATCCCGCTCACGATACTGAACGCGCTCGACGAAAAGCCGCTGCCGGTCTACGGCGCCGGTGCCAATGTGCGCGACTGGCTTTACGTGGAGGATCATGCCCGTGCCCTCGAGCTGATCGCGACGCGAGGCAGGCCCGGCGAAGGCTACAATGTTGGCGGCCGCTCCGAGCAGACCAATCTGAACGTCGTCAGGACGATCTGCCGGAGGCTTGATGCCGTAAGGCCGCGCGCCAATGGCCAACCCCACGAAGCCCTGATCACTTTCGTGACCGACCGGCCGGGCCATGACCGCCGGTATGCCATCGATGCTTCCAAGATCGAGCGCGAGCTCGGCTGGAGCCCGTCGGTCACTTTCGAGGACGGGCTGGCGCTGACGGTCGACTGGTATCTGTCGAACGAATGGTGGTGGGGACCGATCCGCAAACAGCGCTATTCGGGCGAACGCCTGGGCGGAATGAAGAAGGGTGCGGCGTGAGGCTGGTTGTCACCGGCCGCGACGGGCAGGTTGCACAAAGCCTTGTCGAGCGCGCCAATGGCGACATCGAGGTGGTACGGATCGGCCGTCCCGAACTGGACCTTGCCCGACCGGAAACGATTGCGCCGACACTGACCGCCGCCCGCCCGGATGTCGTGGTTTCCGCTGCTGCCTATACCGCGGTCGATCGCGCGGAGGACGAACCGGACCTCGCATTTGCGATCAATGCGGAAGGAGCCGGAAAAGTCGCGGAGGCCGCCGCCCATATAGGCGTTCCCGTCATTCATCTATCGACCGACTATGTGTTCGACGGCAGGGAGGAGGAACCGTATGGCGAGGACCATCGACCCGATCCCAGGAGCGTCTATGGCGCCTCGAAACTTGCCGGCGAGAAGGCGGTTGCCGAAGCCAATCCGCGCCATCTGATCCTGCGCACGGCCTGGGTCTACTCGCCCTTCGGCGCCAATTTCGTCAAGACCATGCTACGGCTCGCTGCCGACCGCGACGAGATCGGTGTCGTCTCCGACCAATGGGGGAGTCCGACGTCGGCGCTGGACATTGCCGATGGCGTCCTGCTTGCGGCAAATGTGCTTCATGGGGCCGCAGATTTCTCGGACTACGGCATCTATCATCTGGCCGGCACGGGGGCCGTGAACTGGAGCGGCTTCGCGCGCCATGTGCTGGAAACGAGCGCGCGCCTGGGTGGCCCTCAGGCTCGGGTGCGCGACATCACGACCGCCGATTACCCTACCAAGGCGCGTCGGCCGGCCAATTCACGCCTGTCGACGGAAAAATTCGCAACGATCTTTGGTTGGCGTGCGCCGGAATGGCGGCGGTCGACGGAGGAGGTCGTGCGCCGCCTCGTAGAGGGAAATTCTCCGCAGGACGCCCGCTGACACCCGCGGACTGGCGCCGCACAATCCAGAATAGCCCCCCATACTTTCAAAAAATATACTTTAAATTGAAGCTTCTCTTTGGTATCCAGTTTTCGGGTAAGATATTTTCCGGGGGGCTGGAAGAATGATACTGCCGCATTTCGAGCGGTTATTGAACATTTGCAATATTCAGGGCTGGCAGGAAGGGCATAAGACATTAACCTGTGATCGCGACGGCTTCGTGACGATCCTGACGGAGATGCTCAAGGCGGCGCCCTTTGACGAGGAGTGGTATCTTGAGCGATATCCTGATGTCGCCCAGGCCGTTGAGAACGGCGAGTTCGTTTCGGCCCGGGAACATTATGTGCGGTTCGGCTATTTCGAAGGTCGCCTTCCCGGCCTGAACGGCTTCGATTTCCGGGCTTATTGCGCTCTTTATTCCGACTTGGCGGACATCCTCTTTGAGCCCGGGAGCGACGGCAAGGCAAAGGCCCACTTCATCGAATACGGCTATCGCGAGGGACGCTTCGCACCGGACAAGGCAGAAGCCGAAGCCTAAGCATGTCTCCTGAAAGTCGAAGCCGGCTTAAGGATGAAGACGCGCGTTAAATCAGGAAACCAAGACACAAGGAGCAAATCTGAAAGATTGCGCCGTGCTTTGGTGCGGGAAATCGGGCGATTGTATTGCACTGTCGGGATGTGCGGTTATAACGATCGAAGGGGAGGGCGACTCGGACTTGACGGCAATCGCTTTTGCTTGTGCGCCATGATCAGGTGGGTGGGACGTGAATATGCATGAGGGATCATGGCGCAGGTCGAACTTCTGGATGCAGGCGTTGCCAGGAAATTCGTTGGCGTAAGGATCGACGGGGACTGGCTCGAAGCGCTTCACGATGATCCCCAGATCATCTTCAAGCCGGAAGATGCCCTGCGGGCCGGCTGGTATCGGATGGATCTCGACATCGATGTTGCGGAGCCTGTCCGTCCGCAGGTCTATTTCGATTTCGGCGGAGGCTTCAGCGAGGTCTTTTCCACGCGAATGCGGCCAAACGGCCAGGGCAGCGGCTATTTCGCCATCGTCCGCCTGCCTTTTCCCGCGCCGGTCCTCCGGCTCGATCCGACGGAGATGCAGGGTAAATTCTCCATATCGAGCTTTCGAATCAAGCGGCAGGCGCCGCATGAAAGGGCGCTCGCTCTCGGGCGGCAGGGCTTTCGCGCCATGCGGCGGAACCCGCGTGCCTTTCTCAGCCACCTGCCCATCTACCTCAGGGCACTGCGCCATCCCGTTTTCCTGCAAATGCGTGAGACGCCCAATATCCAGGCCGGATCGACAACCTACGAGGACTGGATCAGGCAGCGTGACTTCGATGGGACGCGCGACGCCGAAGCGGTGCGCGCGGATGTCGAGGCGCTGGCCACGAAGCCGAAGATCAGTGTAGTCATGCCGGTCTATAACACGCAGGAAAAGCTGCTCGACGAGGCGATCGCCTCCGTTGTCGGTCAGATCTATCCGAACTGGGAACTGTGCATCGCCGACGACTGCTCGACGGCGCCCCATGTCCGCCCGGCCCTGGAGCGCTGGAGCGGGAGCGACCCGCGCATCAAGATCGCTTTCCGCGAGGAGAACGGGCATATCTCGCACGCCACGAACTCGGCCTTTGGTCTTGTGACCGGGGAATGGGTAGCGATGCTCGATCATGACGATCTGCTGAGGCCGCATTCCCTCGCGGAAGTCGCCTTGGAGATTGCTCGTCACCCCGATGCCGAAATGATCTATTCCGACGAGGACAAGATCGACGAAAAGGGCCGACGCTACGAACCCAACTTCAAGCCTGATTTCTCGCGCGAACTCTTCCGATCCCAGAACTACCTGAACCACCTGACCGTTCACCGGGCGGAAAACATCCGTGCCGTGGGCGGTTGGCGTGCGGGTTTCGAGGGCAGTCAGGACTACGACCTCAATCTGCGCATCCTCGAACGCGTCGACATGGCCAATATCCGCCATATTCCGAAGGTGCTCTACCACTGGCGTGCCGCCGAGGGTTCGACGGCCGTCGCCGGATCGGAAAAATCCTATGCCTACGCAGCGGGCAAGCGCGCGCTTGAGGAGCATGTGAAGCGGATGGCACTGCCTGCCATGGTCGAGGAAGCGCCGGACACGCCTTTCTATCGGCTGCGATTCAAGGTGCCGGAACCGGTGCCGCTGGTCAGCCTCATCATCCCTACCCGCGATATGGTGGAACTTCTCAGCGGTTGCATTCGCTCGATCCGCGAGAAGACGACTTACGACAATTACGAGATCATTGTCGTCGACAATGGTTCGGTCGAACCGGAAACCCTCGCTTATTTCAAGAAGCTGAGGAAGGAGAAGGCGGCCCGCGTCATCGCCTACAATAAGCCTTTCAACTATTCGGCCATCAACAATTTCGCCGTGAAGAAGGCGAGGGGATCGATCGTCGGGCTGATCAACAACGACATCAAGGTAATCTCGCCCGACTGGCTGACCGAGATGGTCTCATGGGCCGTACAGCCGGACATTGGCTGTGTCGGCGCCAAGCTTTATTATGCCGACGACACGATCCAGCATGCCGGTGTGATCCTGGGCATCGGAGGCGTAGCTGGCCATTCTCATAAGTACTTTCCACGCAACTCCCCCGGCTATTTCGCACGATTGAAACTTGCGCAGAACCTGTCTGCTGTCACCGCAGCCTGCCTTATTGTTCGCAAAGAGGTATATCAAGAAATCGGAGGATTGAACGAGACGGACCTCAAAGTAGCCTTCAACGACGTGGATTTTTGTCTGAAGGTTCGCGAAGCTGGCTACTCGAATGTCTGGACGCCTTTCGCCGAACTTTATCACCTTGAGAGTAAGTCGCGGGGAGGAGAGGATAGCCCTGAAAAGAAGGAGAGGTTTAATAAAGAAATAATTTACATGATTGGAAAGTGGGAGAAGAGTTTGAAGAAAGACCCATTTTATTCTCCAAACCTAAATTTAAATAAAGAGGATTTCGATATATTAAGTTGATATATATATATTTATAAATGTTATTTGTGATAATACATATAAAGCCGTATTAATGAAAGTTAAAAACTCCACGAATGAGAGATGTATTTACAGGGGAGCATGCCCAGGCCGATGATCAATTTTTGCAATAAAAAAACCATTTCGCTGCTTGCTCCTAACGAGGTGAGATCTCGCGCGCCGAGGGCGACAATTGTCGTTTGCGGGTCGCCAAGAGGCGGTACTTCTTTTGCCGCTTACGCCCTTTTTAATATGGGCTTGTTCATGGGTAAGCAGATCGGCACCGTAAATTACGAAGACCAAGATTTGCTCAACGCTTTGGAAGATCAGAAGACATTTCTGCGTATAGCGGAGGATCGAAATGTCAACTATACACGATGGGGTTTTAAGATACCCACGGCAGTAAAGCATTTGCAATGGATGGCAGTAAAACTTAGGAATCCGATCTTTGTTGTTGTTTATCGAAATCCATTGAGTATAGCTCAATCCATCTTGAAGCGTGATCCGAACGCCGAAAGAGACCTTATGGCATCGATCGGCCATGGTTTGGGATTTATGCAGTTCGCGACTTTGGGAATTTCTCAGACAGGCGTCCCTAGCGTACTTATAGATTTTGAGAAAGCCAAAAGCAGCCCATCCAAGTTTCTAGATGAGATGAGTGAAGCACTGGGAATACCCATAACAGAGTCAACGCGCCAAAGTACGATTAGTGGGTTGACGCAGGACGACTACTCTTTTTCTGCACCTCGCGAGGGGGTTTCTTTTATTTGATCAAAATTCCAGGGACTACCTGCATGGAAAAAGGTCGAAGCTAGCGCACGTTACTTCCGGCTAGCGACGAGCGCTATCGAAGGTCCGTTCTGGTGATTGAGTTCATCAAAACTTATCATTGTAATGTGTAGCCCGAAGCTCTCCAACGCGCTGAATAGTGAATCACGTGTCAACCAAAGCGCCCAAGGTTTGCTGCCGCCGCAGAAGCCGGCCCATTTGAGTGCCTGTTCATAATTGCGCTTGCAGACGGTGTACGTCTTGCCGCTCACCTTGATCTCGTGTGGCGTCTCGAACTGGCGCGCTAGGTTTTCCCGCTCCTTCAAGGATTCGTCGTAATAATGTGTCCAGAGGAAGATCGTCTTCGACATGCGGGCGATATGCTCGATGAACTCGACAGGCTGGATCATATGATAGAGAATCCCGGAGGCCACGCAGAGGTCGAATTGTTCGGTGGATTCCGCAGTGTAGGCCATTGCATCGGCATAGACGAACTTTGCCCGATCAAGGCCGAAAATCTCCTTGATACAAAGGCATTTGAGATAGGACCGCGAGTTCGCCTCGATCGCTGTTATCGATTTTGCGCCAGCGTTGTGCATCATGTATGTATGGCCGGCTTCAAGCGGCCCGAGTTCCAATATCTTTTTATTCTGGAAGCCCCCGATAACGCTTGAAAGCCAATCGATACGGTTGTCCTCGAACAAGGCGGCGGTGCCTGGCAATGATGTCAGACCGGATTTGCCCGGCATTTTCGATGACCACTCGCCATTGAAGATGTTGATTATTGCCTGTGGATTGGGACCGGTATCAACATAGGCATCGAGAATTTCCATCGGCTTTCCGTTCCTCTTCAAGGTGATGATGAAGTCACCACATCGTCCGCTTGCGTCAATAGCATCCGCGACACACCCGAAAGGGTCGTCCAGCGTTGACAAGACCACGCTCCGTTTGCGGAACCGCGACACCGCGTGCCTTTTTATGGTACCCGCATAGCTGTTGGAACAGATGGAAACAAGGCCAGGTACGGTGCAATTGTCTCGTTCTTTCTCGCCGTGTGCCCAAGCGTCATGAGATATCCTCGACACCTGTAGGCCATCACGCCGAGGGCGGAACGCACTAGCGAAGTTAGACACCTGCAACTGCAGGGCATTTCGCCATCGGAGAGCAACATCCGCCTTCGAGCGGCCCGGCGTGAAGGCGAATCCTTGTCAGATATTTAGATATATTGCCCGCCGGTGGCTGTGGTTCCCGCCGCCGTGCCTGGTATGAGGTCGGCCACGCCGCCTGTCTCCAGGACACCGTTGCTGGTGCACGCATAGCGCCTGCCCGTCACGGTGAAGGAGTCGGTAGAGAAGGTGCACGACCACAATTGCAGATAGCCCGCCCCGCGCGCGGCGAAGAATGTCCCGACGTTGATGTCGGCGCCTATGGTGATCGTCCGCCCCTGGAATGCGATATCCGCGTGGATCGCGTCGAAAGCCTGCTGGTTTGCTCCCGCCGATAAGGAGAAATTGCCGTCGGCAACCAGATAGCCACCGCTCTGGACACGCGCGTGCTGGTTACGGGAGGTTCCGCCGAAATCGAATTGCCCGATGGAAATGGCTGCGTGGCCGGTGACCTGCATGGCGATGCCACCGGTCGAGCCGGCCAGTCCCATGTTTCGGAGGCGCCACCAGGAGCCGTTGTTCGACGCTACGATCTTGTCCACCGTCGAGAGGGTGGCGCCAGCCCCGTTGATCAGTACGGGCAAAGCACCTGCGGTCCTGCCGAGATCGATGGTTTCCGCGTAATGTCCGGCGGCAAGCTGGATAGTTGTCTGATGGATGCTGGAATCGATCGACGCCGCCGCGCCTATGGCCTTCTGGACGGTGGCGAAGGCGCTTTCGGCGGTCAGGCCGTCATTGTCGTCGTCGCCGGCTGGATCGACATAATAGGTGCGCGGAGCGAGGAGCGTTTCGCGCACGCCGCCGGCCGGAAAGCCGACGCGTCCGCTGCTTCTGTCGATGCGCATGGCCTCCACCCAGTTCGCGCCGTCGGGGCTGACCTTCACGGCGAAATCGTCGCTGCCGGCGAGGCCCATTTCAGCGCGGCCCGAATAGCCGTCCTGGAACAGAAGCGATGCGGTGCCGGTCTGCGCCGCCTTGTTGACCTTCAGGCGATGGTCGCCGCCTTCATGGTCGAAGAGGCTCGCCGGCGAAGCGACCGCGAGGCGGTTGCCCGCATCGGCTGTGGCATTGACGCCCACCGTCATGATTTCGGCGAGCGTGCGGGGCGGCGGCAGTTCCTCCCAACCGGTTCCGGTGAAGACCACGATGCGCTGCCGCGCCCTGTCATATGCCGTCCAGCCGGTCCGTGGGGCCAGGAACGCCCAGCCGCCGTCGCGGTAGACGGCGATGGCGTTCGCCTGTCCGGCAAAGGCGCCGGTCGGGTCGGGGGCGATGATCAGCCGGTCGCCCGGCTGAGCCATGTCGGGCGGCGCGGACGCCTCGTCGGCGACCACGGTCTGTACGAGAGCGTCCAGCGTGGCGATCGCCTCATTGTGGGTCACATGCTTCTGCGCCTGCGAGGGCATGATATAGGGAAGGGAAAGGATGTCGGTCGTTTCGGTTGCCATCGTCCGCTGTCTCCATGATTGCGTCTGGGCAATGATCGCACCATCCCCCGATACGTGGATAAAGCGTTCTCCTGGAGAGCCTAGCGGTCCTGGTGTCAGCGGCTTTTTTGAAGGATTTTCAGCAGCTTGCGTGGTCGCTTCGCGCAGGCCTCTCTTTTGGGGCGCTTGAAACTATCCACATGCTCGCGATAACCGGGAAGCGGCATTCCGCCGGCGTGCCTTAATTTCCTTAGTTGCTTTGTGGCCTGGCTATGCGCTCCGTACGCGCATACATTTCCGTCTCCAACTGCTTCAGCCTTTCCCCGAATTTTGTCTGTTCGGGCGCGAGGGCGACGGCTTTTTTCATGGCGGCTACGGCCGCGGGCCAGTTGCCGGCGCGAGCCTGAAGATTGCCGAGATGGGCGTAGCGGCCGGCATCCGGATGAAGCGCGATCGCGTGCTCGATGGCTGCAATTGCCTCGTCCACCCGGTTGACGCGATTGAGCGTAAGGCTGAGGCCGACCAGCGCGGCATCATTTGCGGGATTCGCGGCAAGCGCGTTCCGCAATTCCATGATATCCACGGCCGCCTTCAATTCGTCGCGCACGGGGCCGGACGCCGCAGGCAGCGCCGCTTCGATCGTCGTATGGATCCCGTCCACCGGCCGCTGATGCGCCACTTGCAGGCGCTGCTGCAGCGCCTGGCCGAGATAGGCGAATATGGCCCGCACTTCCTCGCGCCCGGCTTCGCTACTGCCCGCCTCGAAGAGGGATGCCAGCGCCGGCGTAGGAGTCTTGCCCATCGCGACGACTCCGAGCCCATGCCCGTGCAGGAATTCGAAATGCGGCCGGCCGGCCGCCACTTCCGCCCAGAGCCGGAAGACGCCGAAGCCGCGTTCGCGGACATTCGTGTCGTGCAGCATGACAACGGCATTTTCGCTGAGCTTCGGCCGCCAGGTGTCGAAATCGTGTTGCACGGCCTCGTAGCTGTGCAGTCCGTCGATGTGAAGCAGATCGATGGAATTGTCGGGAAAGTGCGCCACCGCCTCATCGAATGTGGACCGCACCAGGCGCGAGAAAGCGGAATAGCGCACGTCGTGATGCGAGCGGAGGTCTTCCCACACTTCCTCGCCGTAGAAGCCGGCATGCTCGTCACCCCGCCAGGTGTCGACGGCATAGCAGCGGCAGTCGAGCGCGAGCGCGCGCACGGCCTCGCATGCCGCGCAATAGGACGCGCCATTGTGCGTTCCCAGTTCGACGAAAGAGGACGGCCGCAGGGCGTCGATCATCCAGAACATGAAGGGCAGATGCTCGATCCATGCCGAAACCGGCATCCGCTCCGGCACGCGGAACGGCAGGGCGTGGAGCGGGATGGTCCGGGCGGCGTTTTCAGGCGGCACGGGAATTGCGCTGTTTGTAGAAATCAAGCGCCTTGCCTATCGGCCCGAGAAAGACCCCCTGGCCACGCTCGAGAATGAGGCCGAGCGTGCAGGTCTTTTCCAGCAGGCTCAAATTGTGGGACGCCAGGATGATGATGCCGGCGTTTGCGACGACGCCGCCTAGGCGTTCCCGGGCCTTTTCCTGGAAGGGCGGATCGCCTGCACCGATCCACTCGTCCATCAGCAGGATTTCCGGCTCGAAACTGGTCGCTGTCGCGAAGGCGAGGCGGGCGGCCATGCCCTGGCTATAATATTTGAACGGCATGTCGATGAATTCGCCCATTTCGCTGAACGCGATGATGCCGTCTATGCGCTCCGCTATCTCGGAACTGCTCCATCCGTTGATGAGGCCACGCAATTCGATATTGCGCCGTCCGGTTGCCTCGGGACGGAAGCCGAGATTGATGTTGAACAGGGCGTCCACCCGGCCGGAGACGTCGGTTTTCCCGGCGGTGGGCTCGAATATACCGTAGAGCACCTTGAGCAGCGTCGTCTTGCCCGCCCCGTTGCTGCCGATCAGCGCCAGCCGGTCGCCGGCTTCCAGCGAGAAGCTGACATCCTGGAGTGCCGTCACGTGGGCCGCCCGCCCGCCGCCATGTTCGACTTGTCCTCCGATCAGCGAGATCTGGCGTCGCTCCTTCGACGACGGGCGCCTTGCGAGCGTCTGTTGCTGGATCAGCGGATAGGTGAGGCCGAGGCCTTCGACCTTGATATGGATCGCCCCGTTCGGCATGCCCGGCAGCCTCTAGAGCAAGAAGACGATTTTGCGGCGATAGGCGCCGAGGAGCAGTATGGCTATGGCCCAAAGCACGACGGTTGCCACGAGGCTGACCTGCCAGGATTGGACCGGCAGGACACCATCCACGATGGGGCTGCGGAAAATGTCGATGTAGTGCGTCATCGGGTTCCCGTCGTAGAGCACCTGTCTGAAATCGTTCTTTCCTGGATACCAGAAGACTGGTGTCAGGAAGAAGGCGAGACGCATGAAATTCATGATGAAGAAATTCAGATCGGGAATGAGCGCGCCCAGGATGGCGAGGATGATCGAGACAGCCGGCGCCGCCAGGACGAGCAGGACCATCGCCGGGATGGTGTACAGCAAGGCCGCCGTCAGCGGGTGGCCGACGACGACGATGACGATAACCAAGCCGATGAGCCCATACCCCGCCCGGATCACGGTCCGCATGGTCTGCCGCATGACATAGACGAAGAGCGGCAGGACCGTGCCCTTGATGAAGGCCTGTTCTGTGATGAAGAGCTGGACGCTCTGAGTGATGGTTTCGCTGATGAAGTTCCAGGCGAGGAGACCGCAGGCGACATAGACGGCATAATTCGGACGTTCTCCGCCGAAGATATAAATCAGCGTAAGAACGAACAGAAGGTAGTTGAGAAGGAGCCAGATCGGGCCAAGCCGCGTGCGCCTGTGGCTGTCGCCGATATCCTCCCGCGCCAACGCCATCCAGACGCGGTGCATCCCGAAGCCTACGCGGATGTCATTGAGTGCGCGGTCGACCAGTATCAACATCGCTTGTCCTTGTGAGCCGGCGGGCACGTAGCACAGGCGGCCTCCGGCTGCCAAGCACGGCCTTGTCCGCGTCGAGGCCTCCATGCGATTCTGGACAGACACGAATTGTTTCGCGAAAATATGAAATTTATCGCCTGGTCGTTGTCCAGCCGCACCCGGTCGTGCGACATCTTTGTCGAGGCGAAGCAGCGCGCCCGCGTCGGGTATCTGATCCTGGCGCGGTGTATTTGCGCTTGCGATATGAAAGGGCACGCAGCCGTTTGAGTGGAGCGGAAACGATGCGCCGTGTCGCCGTTCTCATGGCGACGTACAACGGAGCAGCCTATCTCGAGGAGCAACTGGGCTCGCTGCTCTCCCAATCCTATCGCTGGATCGACGTTGTCGTATCCGACGACGGGTCGGAAGACGGAACGCTCGATATTCTTCAGGAATGGAAGGAGAAATGGGACAAGGGACGGTTCATCGTGCGATCCGGACCCCGCCTGGGATTTGCTGAGAATTTCCGCTCCCTGATCGTGGATCCCGCCATCGACGCCGATTATTACGCTTTTTGCGACCAGGACGACATCTGGGAGCCGCAGAAGCTGGAAATCGCGGTATCACATCTTGACAGGGTCGCAGCCGGATCGACGGCTTTGTTCTGTTCACGCACCCTCACGATCACCGAGGATGGCAAGATTGCCGGCATGTCGCCTTTGTTTTCAAAGAAACCGTCCTTTCGCAACGCGCTTGTCCAGAGCCTGGCCGGCGGCAACACCATGGTTCTCAATCGAGCCGCTCAATCGATCATGAATCGCGCCTCCCGACGGTCGGGATTCGTCAGCCATGACTGGTGGGCTTATCTCCTGGTGTCGGGAACCGGCGGCCAGGTGTTTTATTGCCCTCGGCCCTTGGTGCGCTATCGCCAGCACGGATCGAACCAGGTTGGCGCCAATACGTCCTGGCAGGCGCGCCGTTCGCGATTGAAGCGCATGATTCGGGGACAGTTCCGGCAATGGAGCGACGAGAACCTGGCGGGCCTCGAGGTGAATGCGGACCTTCTGGCACCTGACGCCATGCAGACGCTCGTCTGTTTCCGCGAGGCGCGCAAGGCCGCCCTGCCGCGCCGCCTCTTCGATCTGGGTCGGTCGGGCGTCTACCGCCAGACGTGGTCGGGCAACGTTGGGCTTTATGTAGCCGCCATGATAAGGAGGCTTTGATCGGTGCCGGTGGAGAGCTTTACGAGCCCATACCATCTTTTCACTCAAACTACCGAGAATTCGGCAGTTGCAGATACTAACTTCAAGTTGCGCGAGTACTGGGGTTCGATTAGTCATCGCCCCACGAATGGATGCACAATTCGCCAAGGTCGAATGTCGGAAATTGAACTGAGTATAGTCATGCCCTGTCTCAACGAGGCAGAGACGCTGGCAATCTGTATTCGCAAGGCACAAGCGGCCATCGATGCTGCCGGGATCGCGGGCGAGATCGTCATAGCGGATAATGGCTCGACGGATGGTTCCCAGCACATTGCCGAGGAAGAAGGCGCTCGCGTTGTCAATATAGAATGCAAGGGATACGGGTCTGCATTGATCGGCGGAATTTCCGCGGCTCGGGGCAGATACGTCATCATGGGCGATGCGGACGATTCCTACGATTTCTCATCGCTGAAGCCGTTCATCGAGAGACTGCGCAAGGGAGCGGATCTCGTCATGGGCAACCGTTTCCAGGGCGGTATAGCGCCTGGCGCGATGCCATTCCTGCATCGCTACCTGGGTAACCCGGTCCTGAGCTGGCTTGGGCGGCTGTTTTTCAGGATCAAGGCGGGCGACTTCCACTGCGGGCTTCGCGGCTTCAACCGGGAGCGTATCCTTGCGCTGAATCTTCGGACGACCGGGATGGAATTCGCTTCGGAAATGGTGGTCCGCGCCTCGCTCGAACATTATACGATTGCCGAAGTCCCGACGACGCTGTCGCCCGACGGCCGCTCCCGGGCGCCTCATCTCAGAACATGGCGTGACGGGTGGCGGCACCTGAGCTTCCTTTTGATGTACAGCCCGCGGTGGCTTTTTCTCTATCCCGGACTGGTCCTGCTGATCGGAGGGATCGTCGGAGCGGTCGTGCTCGCACCGGGTCCGGTCATGATAGCCGGCGTCGGTTTCGATCTGCATACTTTTCTTGTCGCCAGCATCTGCGCGCTTCTTGGAACGCAGTGCATTACCTTCGCTGTGATCTCCCGGAAGTTCGCGACGGCCCACGGGCTGATCCCGAGATCGAAACGGTTCTCCGGCCTGTTGCGGGCCATGACGCTCGAGCGCATGGTGGTCGGTGGTGCTCTCATTGCCTTCGTCGGGCTGCTCGGCTTCCTGCGGTGCTTCGGTCTCTGGGCCTCGACCGGCTTCGGCCCCCTTGAATACGCCTCGATGCTGCGCCTGCTGATCCTTTCGCTGACCGCGATTGCGATAGGCATCCAACTCGTATTCGCGGCTTTTCTTTCAGCGATAATAGAGATCCCAACGCGCTAGAAACAGGACGGTCTGGTGAAGGATATAATTGAGAATCGAAAGCGCATCGGGCTGGGCGCGAAAACGAGGCTCGCCGCCATTTCGGTTCGCGAGAATGGGCTTCCTTATTTCGTCTATCTGGGAATCTCCTATCTTGGCACCAATCTCGCAAATTTCGGATTCCGCAAGTCGGATGAACTCCGCAAGTCTCGCGGCCTTCCCGGAATGAACAGCCGCGCCGCCAATCGGTTCATTTGGGACAATTGGGATTGGAGCGCGGCAGGCGATGAATGGACGCCAAGTCCGGATTGGAAGCAGTCGGTCGTCAAGAACTTCATAGATCCATATTTCGACGGACGGGAGAGGGTCTTGGAGATCGGGCCGGGCGCTGGTCGCTGGACGGAATATCTCATCGAGAAATGCCAGGAACTTATCGGCATCGACATTTCCGAAACCTGCGTAAAAACATGCCGTGAGAGGTTCTCCGCCTATCC
>JBDZVC010000542.1:0-2568 GCA_040255475.1 Phyllobacteriaceae bacterium
CGCGCGGATGCCGGCTCGCTGCCGAACGACGGCAAGGTGATCGCCGACGAGCGCGCCTATTCGAAATAGCCGAACGGGAACGGCACCGGATTGGAATAATTGGGGAGCATCCGCCGATGAAGAAGATCATCCTTTCGCTGATACTTTCGGCGGCGGCGCTCGCCTTCTCGTCGGCGGCCGCCCTCGCGGACTACACGCTGACCATCCTGCATTTCAACGACTGGCACAGCCGCATCGAGCCGATCAACAAATTCGAGGCCACCTGCTCGGCCGAGGACGACGCAAAGGGCGTCTGCATCGGAGGCGCCGCGCGGCTGAAGACGGCCATCGACCGGGAGCGGAAGAGGCTGGCCGGCCAGAACGTCGTCCTTCTCGATGCCGGCGACAATTTCCAGGGCTCACTCTTCTACACGACCTACAAGGGCGCTGTCGAAGCCGAATTCACCAACCTCTTCGGCGTCGATGCGATGACCGTCGGCAATCACGAATTCGACGATGGCGAGGCGGGCCTCGCAGCCTTCCTCGACAAGGTTCATTTCCCGGTGCTCGGCGCCAATATCGTCGCCGGCCGCAATGCAAAGATCGGCGACCGCGTGAAGCCCTATACGGTCCTCGACGTCGGCGGCCAGAAGATCGGCATCGTCGGCGCCATCACCAACGATACGGACGTCATTTCCTCGCCGGGGCCGGACGTGCTCATCACCGACGATGTCGCTGCCGTAAAAGCGGCGGTTGCCGAACTGCAGAAGCAGGGCATCGACAAGATCATCGCGCTCACCCATGTCGGCTATCAGCGCGACGTGTCGGCGATCGCTCAGATCCCCGGCGTGGACGTGGTGGTCGGCGGACACTCGCACACGCTGCTCTCCAACACCGACAAGAACGCCGCCGGCCCCTACCCGACCTTCGCCGGCAATCTCGAAGGCTATCGCGTGCCGGTGGTGACAGCCGCCTCCTATTCGAAGCTGCTCGGCGAGATAACGGTGACCTTCGACGACAAGGGCATCGTCAAGGAGGCGAAGGGCGATCCGATCCCGCTCGGCGCCAATATCCCGGAGGACCCTCAGGTGGTCGCGCGGGTGAAGGAACTCGCCGGCCCGATCGAACAGGCCATGTCGAAGGTGGTCGCCGATGCGACCGCGCCCATCGACGGCAGCCACGAAAGCTGCCGCGCCGGGGAATGCGCCATGGGCGACCTCGTGGCGGATGCCATGCTCGACCGCACGAAGAAGCAGGGCGTGACGGTGGCGATCACCAATGGCGGCGGCCTGCGCGCCTCGATCAGCGCCGGTCCGGTGACGCAGGGCGACATAGTGGCCGTGCTGCCCTTCCAGAACACGCTTTCCACCTTCCAGCTTTCGGGCAAGGACATCGTCGCCGCGCTCGAAAACGGGGTATCGCAGGTATCGGCCGGCGCCGGTCGTTTCCCGCAGGTGGCAGGGCTTCGCTATAGCTTCGACCGCTCGGTCGGGCCGAATTCGGGGAGGATCAAGTCGGCCGAGGTGAAGGAGGGCGATGGCTGGCAGCCGCTCGATCCGGACAGGCTCTACCTCGTCGTCTCCAACAATTACATGCGCGCCGGCGGCGACGGCTACGCCGTCCTCCGAGATCAGGCGAAGAACGCTTATGATTACGGTCCAGATCTCGCGGACGTGCTGACGGCCTACCTCCAGGCGCACCGGCCCTACGAGCCTTACACCGATGGCCGCATAAAGGACACGACGCCGAAGATCGTCAATTCCGCGAAGGCTGCCAAGGAAGCAGCCGGTAATCCTCCTGCCGCACCGGCAAGAATGCCGGACCTGCCTGCGGCATCCGGGGAACTCGCCACCACGCCTCCACCAACCGGCAAGACGACGGAACAGGGCGGCATCAAACTGCCGGACCTGCCCGCAATGTCGCAACTGCTCGCTACCGAGCCTCCGGCGGTGGAGACGGACAAGCCGGCCAGCAGTCCCGCGACAAAGGCCGACGAAAACACCGGGAAATTACCGGATCTGCCGGCGGCATCGGCGACGATCGCCAACAAACCGCCCGCATTCGTGGCCGAGACGAAACCTGCCGTCGAGCCGGCTTCCCCGACCGGACCGTCGGCCGGAACGACGCATGTGATCGTCGCGGGCGACAATTACTGGAACCTCGCCAAAGCGCTCTATGGCGACCCTGCGCTCTGGCGGAAGATCGCCAAAGCTAACCCGGCCCTCCGCGCGCGGGCCCTGCCGGTCGGCGCGGAACTGAAGATCCCGGCGAAGTAGCCGAAATGGCCGGCGGGCCGGCCGAGGGAGACCGACCGGTTCGGCCATGCGGCCAGATGCTGCGTTGCCTTGTTGGCGACGGAGGTTAGGGTGGCGAGAAACCGGAGAGCGCAATTGGACCAGTCCTCGCCCAAGCCTGTGGAAACCGCCGCTGCACCACGCACTGGCAAGGTCGGCGTGCTGCTCGTCAATCTCGGCACGCCGGACGGCACCGACAAGGCACCGATGCGCCGCTACCTGCGTGAGTTCTTGTCCGATCGCCGCGTCATCGAATGGCCGCGCGCGGTCTGGTATCCGATCCTCTACGGCATCG
>JBDZVC010000543.1:0-2541 GCA_040255475.1 Phyllobacteriaceae bacterium
GCCGCGACGCCCGCATGGCTCCGCATGCCGATGCCGATGACCGACACTTTCGACATGCCGTCATCATGCTGGACGGCATCGAACCCGACTTTGTCGCGCACCGTTTCGAGCACCGCCAATGCCCGGCCGACATCGGTCGAGGGAACGGTAAACGTAATGTCCGTGCGCGATCCGTCCTCGGAGATGTTCTGCACGATCATATCGACATTGATGCCGGCATCGGCCAGCGGCCCGAATATGCCCGCCGAGACGCCCGGGCGATCGGCGACGCGCCTCAGCGAAATCTGTGCCTCGTCCTTGGCGTAGGCGATACCGGTGACGACTTGCTGTTCCACGATTTCATCCTCATCGCAAATGAGCGTTCCGGGCGGGTTGACGAGATCGCCCATGCCGGGCGCGTCCGGATCGTCGAAAGACGAGCGTACGAAGGTTCGTACCCCATGCACCATGGCAAGCTCGACCGAGCGCACCTGTAATACCTTGGCTCCGAGCGAGGCCATTTCGAGCATTTCCTCGAAGGAAATCTTCGAAAGCCGGCGCGCCTTGGGCTCGATGCGCGGGTCGGTCGTATAGACCCCGTCGACATCCGTATAGATGTCGCAGCGGTCGGCCTTGACGGCCGCCGCGATCGCCACCGCGCTGGTATCGGAACCGCCACGGCCGAGCGTCGAGATGCGGTTGTCCGGCGCCAGCCCCTGGAAACCGGCGACCACCGCGACCTGCCCCTCGCCGAAGCGCTTGATCAGGAAGGAACCGTCGATCTCCGTGATGCGCGCCGCACCATGCGCGTTGTCGGTGCGGATCGGGATCTGCCAGCCCTGCCACGACCGGGCGTTGACGCCCATCGACTGCAACGCGATGGCAAGCAGCCCCGACGTGACCTGCTCGCCAGAAGCGACGATCGCATCGTATTCGCGCGCATCGAAAAAAGGGCTGTTCGCGCCGGTCGCCTTCGGCATGCCCTTGACCCAGCCGACCAGTTCATTCGTCTTGCCCGACATGGCCGAGACCACGACCGCGACGTCATGGCCGGCATCCACCTCGCGTTTGACATGCCGCGCCACGTTATGGATGCGGTCAAGGTCGGCGACGGATGTACCGCCGAACTTCATCACGATGCGCGCCATGGGCGGAAGAACGCTTTCTACAGGCTAAAAGAGGCATGGGCGATCAGGCCCGGCCCTTCCGGAGATTTGACGGAAAACGCCCCGGCTCGCCGAGGCGCGAAATTCGCCGGTTCCATAGCCAAATCATCCGCGCTTCGCAAGCTAGGGCGGCAGGACCGACTCAGTCGTTGGCAACGAGCACCACGCTTTCCGGATCGAGACGCACCGCAACATCCGCACCGGGCTCGTGCGCCCGGTTCACGTCGGCGTCGGTGGCGAAAAGCTCCGCCTTGGGCGAAGCGGTGGTGACGGTGTATTCCATGTGGTCGCCGAGATAGGCGGCCTTGGTCACCTGCCCTTCGATACCGCCCTTTCCGGCGGGTGCGGCCGCCAGCCGCACCGCATGCGGGCGCACGGCAAGCGTCGCCGGTCCCGGAGAGATGCCGCGATGCGGCAATTCCAGCGTAAGCGGCCCTACCCGCACCCCGGCCGTCTCGCCTTGATGCGGGCCGACCGTTGCCTCGAGCAGATTGGCGTCGCCCATGAAATCGGCGACGAAACGGCTGGCGGGCGCGTTATAGAGCTCGCGCGGCGTGCCGTCCTGCGCGACACGCGCCGAGCGCATGACGATGATGCGATCCGAGACGGCCAAAGCTTCCTCCTGGTCATGCGTTACATAGACGACGGTCAGCGCCAGATCCTGCTGCAGCCCGCGGATTTCGTCGCGCACGCGGCGGCGGAGCTTGGCATCCAGATTGGAAAGCGGCTCGTCGAAAAGCAGCACCTTCGGCTCCAGCACGATGGCCCGCGCCACCGCAACGCGCTGCTGCTGGCCGCCGGAAAGCTCGCTCGGCTGGCGCTTCTCGTACCCCGAAAGGCCGACCAGCGAAAGCTTCTCCGCCGCGCGCGCCTCGGCCTCGGCCTTCTTCAGCCCCATGGCGCGCAGGCCGTAGGAGACGTTCTCCATGACATCCATATGCGGGAAAAGCGCGTAAGACTGGAACACCATGGAGACGTCGCGCTCCGCCGCCGACAGCGCCGTCACGTCGGTGCCGTCGATCAGGATGCGGCCATCGGAAGCCTGTTCCAGCCCGGCGATCAGGCGAAGCGTGGTCGTCTTGCCGCAGCCGGAAGGCCCGAGCAGCGTCACCAGCGTGCCCGGCGCGATCTCGAAGCCTACACGATCGACCGCGACCACCTCGCCATAACGCTTGGTCACGGCCTCGAACCGGACCGCCGGATGCGCGGTGGTCGCGCCGGTCGATGCTGCGAGGCTGTCGTTCATCGCATCCCTCTTACCTTCATGCCGCGATCGGCAGCGCTTCGGCGCCGGCCCGCCGCCGCCCGAGGCTGCGTTCTCCGACCAGCAACTGGATGCCGACCAGGATGATCATCATCAGCACGATCATAACGGCCGCATAGACGATGGCGATGC
>JBDZVC010000093.1:0-13652 GCA_040255475.1 Phyllobacteriaceae bacterium
GCGCGGGGCAGTTTTGGGGCGCGGCAAACGAAGCGCGGCCACAAGGCCGCACCGCACCCGGGAAGCGCCAGCGGCGCTTCCCGGCGATTGCAATCAGTGCGGCCATGCCGGAAGCCAGCCGCGCTGGGCTGCCTCACGCTCGGCCAGCGCCGCGAGTTCGCCCTTCTTCATCTTGAACCACGACGGGGCGCATGGGGCCTGACGCATGGCTTCAAGATCGGCAAGGATCGCCGCCTTGCCTATTCTCTCGAAATACCCGGCAGCAGTCGGGCGATACCATGCCGCCATGTCGAGGCTGAGGGCGAGAGACAGGGCCTCGCCCTGTCTCCTGCCGCCATGGTTCGCCTCGGTCTTGGTGACAACGGCATCGATGCCGTGCGCGGTAGCTACCGCCAGCACGTCGAGCAGGTCGTCGCGCAGCGCCTTGAGGCACCAGCCCCACAGGTCGGCGGGATCGTCGGGCAATATGGCTTCGATGCGTTGCCACTCCGCATCGAGCGCCAGCATGGCAGCACACGATTCAGACTCCTTGATGGACCGCTCAAGATAGCGCACCGTCAGCCTTGCTTTCAGGGCAGGATCGCCGGAACGGTAAAACACGGATGACGCCAGTGCATGCGTGACCAGAACGAGCGCGATATCGGGCGACCGCGCCGCTTCGATGCGGAGGGCGGCGGTTTTCTGGGCCGTCAGTTCCTCGATCAGCAACGCGGGCAATCCGCCTTTGGCGTCCGTGGGTTTCGCTGATACTTCGCCGGGTTCGTCGTCCTGTTCTGACGATTCCGCATCGTCCTTGCGGACAAGGCCGCGCTCGATTTCCGGCGTGCCGTCATGGGCAAGATGAACGATGGCCCCGGCGCACACCTTAGCCTCGTCGGTCCAGATGCGGGTAAGGCCGTCGATTGCCTCAAGCCGGGCTTCGATGGCTTCGATGCGTTCGGAAGCTTCAGCCGCCGCTTCGTCGCTCTCGTATTCCGCGTCCTGCAACGCTTCGCATTCGGCCTCAAGCCCGTCCGCTTCCTGCCGCAGCAGTTCCGGCAATGCGATTTCCGCCATCCGCCCGCGCCGGAATTCCTGCCGTTCCTCCCAGCCGAACACGATGCGGGTTTCAACCCACTTCCAGCCTTCGGCCTGCACCTCGGCGGCAACGGTCCCAAGCTTTTGGCGTGTCAGCGTGTCGAGCAAGGCAACGTCTCGCACGTAGCCTTCGTCTTCCATATCGAACAGGTCGCGGCGCACCGCGCCGCCCGCTGCCTCGTAGGCTTCAAGCCCGACGAAGCGGACGCGCCTGTCGTCGCACGGAACGTCAGCTTCGGTCAGCGCGTCACGGATGGCACGGGCGTTGTCGCGCTGCCAGCCGGACAAGCCTTCCCATACCCTTTCCTGCAGGGCGTGATCGTCCGTGATGGTGAACGCTTGCAAGGATTCAAGAGACATTTCATCGTCGCGGTACAGGGCGAACAGCGAAGGCGCGACCCGCGCCAGCGCCAGCCGCTTTTTCACGGTCGATTCCGCCGTGCCGAACCGGGCGGCAATGTCCGGAACGGATGCGCCGCCGTCGATCAGACCGCGCCACGCCTCGAACTGGTCGGCGGGGTGCATGGCGACGCGCACCACGTTTTCAGCGAGGCTTAATTCGGCGTCGTCCTGATCGTCGGACCGCAAATGGCAGGACACGGGCGCGGCCTTCTCCATCGTCCCGGCCTTCGCCAGCTTCTGCATCGCCAGGTAGCGGCGTTGCCCGGCGACAACGGCATAGCGGCCCTTCGGGGCTTTGCGGACCAGCAGCGGATTCAGCAATCCGTGCGTCGAAATCGAGGCGGCGAGTTCATCGAGGCCGGCCTCGATGCCGGTCTTGCGGACGTTGCCCTTCCACAAGACAAGCTTGTTGAGGGGAATGTCGATCTGGTGGTGTGCGGTATTCATGATTTTTCTCCGTTGTTGAAATGAAATGAAAAAGGCGGTCCCGCCGCTACGCGACCTCCTTCCGTGCGGCGGGGTTGAAGCTGTTCAGAAAATCGGCGGCACGCTGCGCGTGGGACGCGGCGGTAAAGATCGCCCGCTTATCGTTCTTCAGGACGGTCAGCCAATGGCCGATATAGGCGGCGTGGTCGGGCCTCGGCTCCGGCGTCAGGTCAAGGTCGGCGCAGGTGAAGGCCGCGCCGAGTTCGGCGACCAGTTCCTCCATGGCATAGCCTTCGTCGCCGAACCGCTTGCGCCCGAAATCCCGGTCGAGCCGCGACGGGTGCCGCGTCCAGTGCGTCAGTTCATGCGCCAGCGTCGAGTAATAACTTTCCGCGTCGCGGAACGTCTCGAAGAACGGCATCTGCACATGGTCGGCGCTGATCCGGTAATAGGCTTGATTGCCGCCGTGGCTGATGGCTGCGCCTGTCGCCGCAAAGAAAGCCTCCGCGTGGGCAATACGCTCTATGGGATCGAGGCGCGGCGCTGCCGGTGCAAGATACTGCGCCGGAAGCCCGTCGATCTGCTCGACATTGAAAACGGTGTAGCCCTTAAGGAACGGAATATCCCGTTCGTGCTCCTCGCCCGTCACCTCGTCGGCCTCGGTGCGGGAAAAGGTCGAGGCATAAACGACAAGGCTGCCCCGCTCCCCTTTGCGGACCATGCCACCAAGCGCCTGCGCCTGTTTGAAGGTCAGCCAGATCGGGGCCGCATAGCCCTTCTCCATCGCCTCGCCCCACAACATGATGACGTTGATGCCGCGATAGGGAATGCCGTTGCCGCGCAGGGGCCGCGTGATCCGCCCGGCGGCATGTTCGCCGTTCCAGGGTTTGCTCCATGGCCGGATGCCCGCCTCAAGGCTGGCCAGAATGCTATCGGTAACGCGCTGGTAAATGTCGGTTTTCATTGCCTTTTTCCTTCGTTTCTAAAAGGGTTGCGCATGCAACCCTGCTAGCCCGAGCGGCAATGAGCGGGGGGAGGCGGTCAGGGGCTGAAAACCGCGAAGCTGGTGCGGGCCGGAGCGTCAGCGACTACACGGTTCGCGGTTTTCACGCGGCAGCGCCCGGTCCTTGACGGCCGGGGGCAAGGCCCCCTCTTTCTTCCTGATCTTCTTCGCGTGAGGGACAGTCACCGGATGGCCGAGACTACAGGCTCGGGGAGGCGTCAGCCGACTATGGCCCGACGGGCAAGGCCCGGCACGCCAACCGGCTTCTCTGTACTGCAAACAAAAAAAGCCGCCTCGCGGCGGCCTCTCGTGAATATCTCGCGGATCTATGGCGTCCTGTCGGGGCGCTTCAGCTGAAGAGCATGTGGTAGGCCACCAGAAGCAGAAACCCTCCGGCCGATATGAACGGAAGGCCGTTTGTCCAGGCCGAGAGGAACAGGCAGAGGGAGCCAAGCACGACGATGCGCGCGAAGGTCTCGGGCAATATTCCGACGGCGTCAAATGCCGGACAGATGAATGTCAGGCACAGGGCAACCGCGACGATGAACGTAAGGAATGACAACCACGGACTCCTGTCCCACGCATCGAACGTTCCTGGCTCGTACGTTTCCGCGCCCGAATGCTGTGAGGTGGCGAGTTGATCGGGATAGTGCGGCGCCGCCGCCTCGGGGACCGCCGTCTTCGGCGTCGTGATATCCCGGATGATAGGGTCCATTTCTTTCTGATGCCGCCGTGCCTCGCCCGCGCGAAAGGCCGAGGAATCGCGCCGGCCGCCGCCGACCAGACCGGCGGTATAGTCATCATGTTCTGACATGCCTGCGCTCCCGCATTACGAGCGATGAATATAAGCAGACAATAGGAATTGATCGCCGCCCCGTCAGTACCCCCGCCGCAGAGTGACCAGCTTGTGACCAGGTCGGCGGCAGGGTCGCCGTAATCAAACCAAAGCGGACGACAGGGCGCGTCAGGCGGCGTGCGCGATCAGGTTGCCGTTCGTCAGCAGGTCGTTTTCGTGACCGGCAAGGCTGCTCAGGCCGCTGAGCGTGGCGATCTGCGTGAAGCTCGCGCCGCCGGCCGTGCCGTTGGCATCAACCGACAGAATGGCATTGCTGCCGCTCGCAGTGATGTGGACGAAATCAGTAATGGCGCTGGTCAGCGGATCGTAGCCTACCAGAATGTCATGGATGTCGATCTTGTCACCCTGCGCGGTACTAAAATCCGCGATTGTGTCGATGCCGGCGTCGCCGCTTTTAAAGACAAAGGTATCGGCGCCGCTTCCCGTATAGTCACCGTACAGTGTATCGTTGCCATCGCCGCCGTACACCGTGTCGTCCCCTCCCTGGCCATAGAGGGTATCGTTGCCATTGCCGCCGTACAGCATGTCGTTGCCGTCCCCACCGTGGATGGTGTCATTTCCGTCATACCCGTAAATGATATCGTCCTGATTGCCGACGCTAACGGCTGAGATATTGTCCGCGCCTGACGTTCCATGCGTCTCAATCTGCATTGTCAGGAGATTCCAGCTCGTGCCGTCGGCAAAGTGGGCGGTTTCAACGCTATACGCTGAACTGTAATACTGACTAAGTATTTTTGCCGAATTGCCGTCGCCATCAACGAACATGAGGTTCGTTGTGCCTGCATCCCGATATATCGAGATATCTCCTGGCGACCAGGCATCCCCGAAATTCAGGACATCTGTGCCAGCGGTATCGCTGATCGTATCGTGCCCTGTCGAAAAAACGTAAATGTCATTCCCGGCGCCGCCGTAGAGCGCATCATTGCCCTCGCGGCCGTCGATAATGTCGTTGATGCTCGCACCGCTGAGAATCCCGTTGATGGTGTCGTTGCCTGTCGTTCCAACGCTTTCAACAATATGGGCCGTCAAATCGATCGTGCTGTTGTCAGAGAATTTGATCTGCTCCATGCCGCCGCCGCCGCTGAATTGATAGAGAACATCTATCTGGCCCAAGCCATCGATCGTGACCTCCAGTGTCGTTGCCGAATTGGAATGGCGCAGTAGATGAACATCTTCATCAGTAATCCCGGCTGGCATCAGGATCGTATCAAGAGCGCCGACGGTATCTGTAATTTTGTCGTACCCCGGCGAGGCCGCGTAGGTATCGTTACCTGCACCGCCGATCATGACATCGTTGCCAGCGCCGCCGTCGATATAATCGGCCCCGCCGCCCGTAGTGATGACATCGTTTCCGCCGTAACCGTAGATCGTATTGTCGCGATCCTGGGTGTTGTAAACGCCGTTAAGCACATCGGCTCCATCCGAACCGTAGGTGGGCAGCGAGGTAAACGAGGAAAGATTCAGCGTCGTAGCGTCTGAGAACGTTACCGTTTCGATGCTGCTGATCGTGTGCCCGTTCGATCCAAAGAAGCTTTCAATCTCGATTGAGCCGATATTTCCAACGGTGATCAGCAACGACGTTGTATTGATCCGCGAAATAGCAAGGTCGCCGCTCGTGATGCCCGACGGCAACAGGATCGTATCCGTCCCGCCGCCCGTATATTCGTTATAGACATCGGCGCCGCCCGAATAGACGTAAGTATCGTCTCCTCCCTTGCCGTACACGATATTGCCACCAGCGCCCGCATCCAGCACATCGGCGCCCGCGCCGCCATAGAGCAGGTCATTGCCATCGCCGCCATAAAGGTGATCCCCGCCAGTGCCGGCATGCAGCTCATCGTCTCCTGCGTCGCCATATAGATAGGATGGACCGCTGGCGCTGTTCGTGATGATGTCGTTGCCGTCGCCGCCATGAAGTGTGTCATTCCCGCCCCCGCCGATGATGTGATCGTTGCCTGCACCGCCGTCGATGTTGTCGGCGTAGGCGGTGCCGGTGAGATTGTCGTCGTCGGGACCACCCTGAACCTGATAACCAAAGACCCGCGGCAAAGCGGTTTCTTCAATACCGCTCCATGAAAGGCTGGCATCCGTCGCCAGAATGGCATCGTTCATCATCGTGTTTTCGGTCGTCGTCAGGTTCTCAAATCCCTTGACAACGCCAATGTACTGCGCGACCTGCTCCCAATAGTGCTGCGTGTCGGCGGTGCTGGTTGTGGGAGCCGCGAGTTGCAGGGCGTCGATCGCATCCTGCGAAAGCAGCTTGTCGCCCTCGAAAGCGCCCGTCGCCGGATTGTAACTGACAGTTCCTCCGAAGATCGAGTCGGCTCCCGCCTGGGTCAGAAGCGCGGCTTTCTCATTGTAAAAGGTCGCGTCCCATGAATCCTGCAATTCCCCAACCGCGAAGCCGGTCGGATTGGGACTGTTGGCTTTCGGTATCTGGACATAGTTCTTTCCAAAAAACTCCTCCAGAAATTCAAGCTTCTGTGCGTCAAAGCTTCCGCCCCGGCTGTTTGGCGCAACCCCATCGACCCCGGCCCAACGGTACATGATGTCAGTGATCGCGCTGTCGAGGGATGCGCCATTCGCGAAACTGGTAGTCATGTCGAAGCTGGAAGCCAGGTCGCTGACGATCCCCTTCAGGGTAGAGTCCTGGCTCTCGGCAATCGCGAGGTCCGGCAGCGTGCCGAAGCCGCGCAGGGTCGGCAGGAGCAGCGTGTCAACGTCGAGGGTGTAATCGCCCGAATAGTAGCTGTTGGTCGTGTCATGCACGAACCAGGCATCGGCAACGGTTGCCGTGGCGCCGCTGGTGAAGGTGAAGAAGCTGGTGTGGCTGATCGGGTTGCCGGAGATGGTCGAGGTCGAGGACGCCACCGCCGCCAGGTCGATGCTCGCCACGTTAAGGCTGCCGAGGGTGTGCAGTTCGCCGTCCTGCGTCACCGCATCGCCGTTCGCGTCCACCCATATTTTCAGGGTGCTCCAGGCGGAATCGTACTGGTCGATCCGGTGATCGCCGTTGGAATCCAGCGTTGAAAGCAGCGCGAACCCGTCCACGGTCGAGGAGCCGAACAGTTCCCCTGCATTGTCGATCCGCCCGTTGGAATTCAGGTCGCGGCACAGCAGGCCCATATCCGCGCCGACCCATGCCGTCTGCGTTGCATAGCCGGAATTGTCGATATCGAAGAAGGTGGTCGTGGTCGAAGCGTTGAAGCTGGTGAGCGCAATGCCGGTGTGGGTCGCTGTCAGGTCGAGGACCAGCGGTGAGGATTCCGTAAAGGCCGCGTTCCAGGGGGTTTTGGCTGCCGTCACAAAATCAGGTACCGGGCTAGACAGAAAGCCGCTGACTGAGCCACTGTGGGAGTCAGCGTAGATCGCAGCACGGGCGATATCGCGGGTATTGCCGCCCCACACCCAATCCGCCATCGCCTCATTGAGCCAACCGAGGTGCCCGTTACCGAAGCCAATGGTCGTAATATAGTAAGAGCCCCCACTTTCGTATTCATAACGGACCACCGCGCCGGGACTTAGTCTGTGATCTGCCTCTGTAACATTGGTTACAATGTGGTCAGTGTTATCGACATAAAATGTAACGTCACCTAATCCCGAGACATGACCCGTCGAACCGTTAGAAACGGGACCGTCAGCGGGTTGAACACCTAACACTAACGGGGCCGGTTGTCGTAAAAGCTGAGTCCAAATTTCAGATGTTGCATCACCAGAAAAGCCCGTCGCCGGACCTATAGCATACGTCCGAACATAAGAATGAAACGTGCTGGATGCAGTAAAATCAATACCCATGCTGGAGAAGTTAGGTATTGTTATGATAATCGGATCACCTCCCGTCGGAGTGATTGTAATGCCATTTGAATTTTGTTCTATGGTGAATCCATTTTCTGTAAAGCTTGCCATTTGTACCTTTGTTATATTTATGTTGCTGAAAGAGTCATAACCACCAGGAAATACGCCAGGAAAGCAATCAGTGAGATCGCGGAAGAAACAAACGGCGATATGTTGCGTCCAACCCGCCGGAGTTTTATCGGTAAAGCGATGGTCAACGCGCCCATCGTCAGCGGAATGATGACGAATGCCAGAGAAGATAGCGTCCCGTAGCCGCGCTCAAACAAACTTATTGTGGGTGCGATCCATAATAATCCAAATGCAGACCATAAAATTGCAGGGACTAAACAGGTGACAATCGCCACAATTGTAATCTTATCGAATTTTTTTAACATATTTATCTTTCGAAATTACGCTATTTGCCCGAGTAATATTATATATATTACCACCGCTGCGATAGTGACACAATAGTTTCATCACGCCGTCCGCGAATAGTAGCCAAACTGTTCTTATGAAATACAGTGAGGCAGAGCGTATACTTGCCTTTGTTATGCAAAGGCTGCAGCAGGAGCGGGAGCGTCAGGGCCTTTCGCTCCAAAAGCTCGGCACGCTTTCTGGAGTCAGCCGCACCGCAATCGGGATGATTGAGAAAGGCGAGCGGTCGCCAAGCCTCATCGTCTGCCTGCGTGTGGCGGAAACTCTCGGCCTTTGTCTTGGCGACGTGCTGAACGAAGCTCCAAAATCCAAGGCACGCAAATCCACTCAAGGATAATCAATCCGCGCGACAGCCATCCGAATGGTCTGAGACCGCAGGTCGGCAAAGCAATCAGCCGGATATGGCCCGACGGGCAAAGCCCGGCACGCCTCAAAGTCGCCGTTGGCGGGCGGCCCCAAATAGCTGCTAGAATTCATGCCATGTCAGAAGTCGATCGCCTGAACCTGTTCCTGCTCGGCCCAGCCATCATTCCGTGTCCGAGAATGGTGATGCTGACCCGAGATTTCGAGGCTCCGTTGGCGGAAGGGGAAGGTCAGTTCGAGATCGTGTCGGAGCGGGAGTTCCGGTACCGCATGACTGGGCAGCCTATCGATCGAGGCCATAGCCTGCGCGCACTCAATCGTCAGCGGAATGAGCGCTATGATGCACAAAGCAGGTTTCGCCTGGAGATGACGGATGCCGACGGGATTGAGTGGGCAGGTGGCTGGACGGTGCCTGACGTAAACTGCGACGGGGATCAATGGGTGCTCACTGGCACGTGTGACCAGCTAAGCACTATTGTTGAGGGCCTAGCGACCGGCGAAAGCGGGGCTGAAGCTCGCTTTCTAATTCCCCGAAACCATAGCGCCACGATCATTTTACGACGCTTCGTGCGAAGCGTCGATGAAGGCGGCACATCAAGCGCCACTCGCACTGTCAATGTTCTCGGCGTGCCGGTCAGGTTCGCGTTCGACAGCGAGACCAACGTACTTTCCGTCTCCGCCGTCTGCACCCCGGATTTTCCGGCTCACGCGGCCGAAAATTGGTTCGGCGAGCCGCTCCGCATCCTTTTTGGACAGTTGGTGTTTCCGCGGCTTGTCGAGCGCCGCTTCCCGGACGGTCGCTCAATGCTCTGGGTGCGACAATCACCTGCCTGGACCGCCGACTCTACATGGACGGCGCTTTGGATCGGCGATGATCGCCTCACGGACGATGGTGATTTCTTTGATCTCTACGCCGGGCTCCTCACTTTGATCGCGCGTACCGGACAGTGGGAACGCCACACGATCACAAATTTCTACGAAGAGGTGATCCAGTCGGCGCAAGGATCGAGGTGGGTGATGGCATTCACACTGGCCAGCAGCATCGAAGGCCTGACGCGTCTCCTCGTCCCCAGGGGAACGCTTCGACCGGACGCCGATCAGGCAGCGATCGATTCACTGGTCGCGCACATCAGACAGTGGAGCGGCGAGGCGAGGCTGAAAGATGCAGCCGCGTCTGCGGTAGGAAGATCGGATCAGGTTTCCGTAGAACGGGCGCTTTTCACGCTGGCGGATGGGGGAGTGGGCACCCGCGCCCAAGTCGCTTCCTGGAAGAAGATTCGGAACAGCGTCATGCATGGCACGCTCGTTTCGCCCTATTCCAGTGAGGAGGACGACCAGATTATCATCGATCTAGCCGATCTGCTTCGGGCGCTCACGCGCGAGGCCGCGCGCCGCGCGCTGGTTCAGACGGAACCCGTTTCCCCCACGCCCGCGTGAGGGACAGTCACCCGAATGGGCCGAGACTACAGGCTCGGCGAGGCGCATGCCGAGTATGGCCCGACGGGCGCACGCCCGGCACGCCCCTATCTGTTTCGCCCCCGGTCGTCGTGCCCGCCCGCGGGAAAGCCCCGCTCATGACGCCCCTTCTCCTCCGAAATCCGCCGCTCCTTCGCGGCCTCATCCTTCTGGTGCGCCCCGCCCGGCGACCGGCTCTTGCCGTGCCTTATGCAGGCATCCGTCCTGTTCGGATCGGACACGCACACGCAATAGACGGCGTCCGACAACAGCAGTTCGGGGCCTTCCTCGAACAGCCACGTCGTAGGCTGCGCCTCCGGCGCGTCTGCCAGCCTGCCGACCGTGACATGCTGCGTCCGCCCGTCGGGGTCGGGCCGCTCGACCAGGATTTCATCCGGCCCCAGCTCAAAATGCCGGTGCGCCAGATGAATAGCAAACCGCCGCAGCTTCCCGTGCCGGGCGAGTGCGTCACGCACATCGCGCAAGCAGGCCAGGTCGTCATCATCGAGCGGCGGCGCATCCTGCAGCTCCGGTAATACGCTCCACTGCATCGGCTGAATCGAAAGCTGCATGGCGTTGCTCCCTGATGCCGATCATCACGATGACCAGCCGGTGGCCAGGAATTCCGGTCAGTTCGCCAGCATATTGTCACCATGGGCCGCGCTCCGCATCATCATCAAAAGAACGATAAAGGTGAATGCACCTTTCGCGTGGTCGATGATTTTCCGACTCCCGCGCCCGTCGGGGCCGCCGAACTGGACGCGATAGAAGCGTTCCTGATGCCGCGGGTGAAGGCGATCCTCGCGGACGGCCCCGACATGCCAGCCGCCGGCCGTTCGGCATCGCTTTCCGACTCAACTCCGCCGCAAAGGTCGGCTTCAAGGAAACGGTAACGCGGGACGAGAGCCATGAAGGCAGGAGGCACCAGGGACGACCAGGAAGCGCCGGGAACGCGCGCCGCGCTGTACCTGCGGGTTTCAACGGGACGGCAGGCCGAGAACGACCTGTCCATCCCCGACCAGAGGCGGCAGGCGCTCGCCTTCTGCGCCGCGCGCGGCTGGGAGGCCGCCATCGAGTTTGTCGATGCGGGCCTGAGCGGCACGGACGACAGGCGCCCGGAACTGCAGCGCCTGCTCGACATGGCCTCCGGCGGCGGCAGGCCCTTCGATGTGGTGATCGTCCATTCCTTCAGCCGTTTCGCGCGGGATCATTTCGCGCTGGAATACCATGTGCGCCAGCTGCGCAAGGCGGGCATCCGGCTCGTCAGCATGACGCAGGATCTCGGCGACGACCCGATGAGCGTGATGGTGCGCCAGGTCTTCGCCCTCTTCGACGAATACCAGTCGAAAGAGAACGCCAAGCACACGCTGCGCGCCATGCAGGAGAATGCACGGCAGGGCTTCTGGAACGGTTCGAAGGCCCCATACGGCTATGCCGTGGTGGCCGCCGAACAGCGCGGCGCGAAGACGAAGAAGCGCCTCGCCGTCGATCCGGTCGAGGCCGAAATCGTGCGCACGATGTTCAGGTTGTTTCGGGAAGGCGACGGCACATCCGGCCCGATGGGCGTCAAAGCCGTCACCTGCTGGCTGAACGAGCGCGGCCACCGCACCCGCGTCGGCGCGCGGTGGGGCATCGGCCCGCTGCACAAGATTCTCACCAGCCCGACATATAAGGGCGAATACCGCTTCAACCGCACGGTCTGGAAGACGAAGGAAGCCAAGCCCGAGGAAGAGCAGATCGCCGTCGCGGTCGAGCCGATTATCGATGCCGCGACCTTCGACGCCGTGCAGGCCATGCTCAGGGCGAAGAATCCAAAAGTGATGCCGCCCCGCGTCGTCACCGGCCCCATTCTCCTGACCGGGATCGCCACCTGCGCCAGCTGCGGCGGCGGCATGACGCTGCGCACCGGCAAGTCAGGCCGCTATCGCTATTACACCTGCGCGACCTGCGCCCAGCAGGGTAAATCTGCCTGCAGGGGCCGGTCGATCCCGATGGAAAAGCTCGACCGGCTCGTCACCGAACGGCTTGCCGACAGGCTTCTGACGCCGGAACGCATCGGCGACCTGCTTGCCGGGCTGATGCAGCGGCAGGTGGCGAAAGACGAGGATCATGCCACGCGCCTATCCGCCCTTCGGGTGAAGCTTGCCGATGCAAAGGCCCGCCTCGACCGGCTCTATGCCGCCATCGAAAACGGCATCGCCGATGCGGGCGACCAGACGCTGAAGGACCGCATCGCCACGGTGAAGACGGAGCGCGACCTGGCGCAGATTGCCCTCGACCGCGCCGTCGCCGAAACCAGCCCGCGCGCGCGGATCACCGGGGAAAAGATCTCCGCTTTTGTCGAGGTGATGCGAACGAACGTGCTGACCGGCGACACGCCGTTCCGCCGCGCCTATATCCGCTCGGTCATCGACCAGGTGGAAGTGGACGATACGGAGATTCGTATCATCGGCCGAAAAACGACGCTCGAACGGCTGGTGATGGGCGGCGGGGCGGCTCCGGCGGGAGTGCCCAGTTTTGTTCGGAAGTGGCGCACCCGACAGGATTCGAACCTGTGACCTCTGCCTTCGGAGGGCAGCACTCTATCCAGCTGAGCTACGGGTGCGCTCTCGCCGGCGCCTGGAGCGCCGGGCCGGTGTTCGCTGTTTAGCGGATGAACCTGCCCGCTTCAATGAGGAATTGTCGCGGCGGCGTTCATCGGGAACAGGCTTCTCCGGACAGGCGCAGTCGGATACCGGCCGTCAGGTCCATCCGGCGAGGACAGCCGCCTATTTGTCGAGGCCTCCCCAGATCGCTTCCGCCGTCTTCACCACCAGGTCGAGCTTCCGCTTCTGGTCGTCTTCGGTGATCTTGTTGCCTTCCTCGGTCGAGGCGAAGCCGCATTGCGGGGCGATGCCGAGCTGCGCGATATCGGCGAATTTCGCCGCCTCGTCGAATTTGCGCTTCAGGTCGTCCAGCTTCTCGAGATCGCCCGTCTTGGTGGTGATGAAGCCCGGCATCACGCGCTTCTTCCCCTTAGGCAGGAGCCGCAGCGGCGACAGCCCGCCGGCGCGGTCGGTGTCGTACTCCATGAAATAGAGGTCGATGCCGGTCTGGTTGAAGATCGCGTCCGCCGCCGGGTCATAGCCGCCCTCGGCGACCCAGGTGGACTGGAAATTGCCGCGGCACATATGCATGGCGATCAGCATGTCGTCCGGCCGGTCGGCGATCGCGTCGTGCATCATCTTCGCATAGCGCGCGATGAGGAAATCCGCATCTAGCCCTTCGGCCGCCTTCTGCGCGCGGATCTTCGGATCGCACAGATACGCGAAATAGATATCGTCCATCTGCAGGTAGCGGCAGCCGGCGTCGTAGAAGGCCTTCACCGCCTTGGCGTAGGTCCGGGTGATGTCGGCGAAGAGCGCTTCGACATCCTGATATTCCTTCGGATGGATATCGGCTTTTGCCGTGCGGAAATGGCAGACGCTCGGGCCGGGAATGGAGATCTTCGGCACGACGCGGGTGACCGATTTCAGGTAACGGAAATGGTCGAGCATGGGGTGGTCGTCGGGGAAATCGAGCCTCTCCGTGATCGTCGGGAAGATCGGGCGCAGCTTGACGCCATGGAAGGCGACGCCCTCTTCCGGCTCGCGCTCGACCAGTTCCAGCCCCGTCAGGCCACCCATGAAATCGTAATGCCAGAAGGAGCGGCGGTATTCCCCGTCGGTCACCGCCAGCAGGCCGGCATTCTCCTGCACCTTGACCACGTCGCGGATCGCCTCGTCCTCGGCCGCCTTCAGATCGTCCGCGCCGATCGTCTTG
>JBDZVC010000544.1:0-2532 GCA_040255475.1 Phyllobacteriaceae bacterium
CGGCACGATCTTGCCGCGCTCGGAAATGTAGCGCTGCAGCAACCGCACGTCCTTGTAATCGATGCGCGGGGCGTTGGCGCCCGAGAACGGGCAGGTCTTGCGGCGACGATGGAAGGGACGCCGCGTCGGGATCTGGTTGATGTCGACCATTATGCCGATGCTCCTTCAGCTTCTTCGCGCGCACGGCGCGGTCCCCTGTCGCCCCGATCCCCGCGGTCGCCGTCAAAGCTGCGCGGCGGACGGTCGTCGCGGTCGCGGCGCGGCGGGCGATCGCCCCGGTCCCCGCGGTCGCGGTCGTCGCGGTCGCGCTTCTGAAGCATCGCCGACAGACCTTCCTCGTGCTTCTCGACCTTGATGGTCATGAAGCGAAGGACGTCTTCGGAGAGGCGCTGCTGACGTTCCATTTCGTTGATAGCCGCCGCCGGAGCGGTGATGTCCATCAGCGTGTAATACGCCTTGCGGTTTTTCTTGATACGGTAGGTGAGGGACTTCAGCCCCCAGTTCTCGACCCGGCCTACGCTGCCGCCGCCAGCCTCGATCACGCCCTTGTATTGTTCCACAAGCGCTTCGACCTGCTGCGGCGAGAGATCCTGCCGGGCAAGAAATACGTGTTCGTATAATGCCACTGTCTTTCGCCTTTCTTCGTTTCGCTGTCGGTCCCGGCGGCTAAAGCCTCTGCGATCTGTCCACGCCGCATCGCGGCGAAGAAGGCGCATATCGAGACGGTCGAGAGCGGAGACACGGGAGGCGGAAGTCCGTTTCGGCTTCACGACGGAAGATTGCGGTTGCCCTTGATCTTCCGGCCCTCCGTTCAGCCCCCGGCTGGGACCGGCAGAATGCGCCGCATATACAGGTTTTCCCCGCAAGCACAAGGCCCACGTTGAATCCGGGCGCATTTAGGGGTTGCGGCGGCAATGGTCATGACGCAACTTCCGCAGCTTCGGATTCCGACCACAAGGAAAAGCATCTCATGCCGATCATCAATCGTATCGCCGAGTTCCACAAGGATGTCACCGAGTGGCGGCGCGACATCCACGCCCATCCCGAGCTGCAGTTCGATGTCCAGCGGACGGCGGCGCTGGTCGCGGAAAAGCTGAAGGAATTCGGCGTCGACGAGGTGGTGACCGGGATCGGCCGCACCGGCGTGGTCGGCGTCATCAAGGGCCGTAAATCCACGAGCGGCAAGGCAATAGGATTGCGCGCCGACATGGATGCGCTCCCCATCCAGGAGATCATCGATCATCCCTACAAGTCGAAGAACCCCGGCATAATGCATGCCTGCGGCCATGACGGCCACACCGCCATGCTTCTCGGCGCCGCGCGCTACCTTGCCGAAACCCGCAATTTCGACGGCGACGCGGTCGTCATCTTCCAGCCGGCGGAGGAAGGCGGTGGCGGCGGCCGCGAGATGGTCAATGAAGGCATGATGGAGCGTTTCAACATCTCCGAGGTCTACGGCATGCACAATTCCCCCGGCATGCCGACCGGCCAGTTCGGTATCCGCCCCGGCCCGATGATGGCGGCTGCCGACATGTTCGTCATCGATATCGAAGGCAAAGGCGGGCATGCCGCGAGGCCGCAGCGCGTTATAGACACGACGCTGGTCGGCGCCCACATCATGACCGCCCTCCAGTCGGTCGTCGCCCGCAATGTCGATCCGGTCGCGGCGGCGGTCATATCGGTCACCACTTTCAAGGCGGGTGATGCCTTTAACGTCATTCCGCAGACGGCGCGCCTGACAGGTACCGCGCGCACGCTTTTGCCCGAAATACGCGATCTGCTCGAAGAGCGTATGAAAGAGGTCGTGGAGCATACCGCCGCGGCGTTCGGCGCGCGCGCCACCTGCGATTACCGACGGCATTATCCGGTCCTGTCCAATCATGCCGAGCAGGCGAGCTTCGCCGCTTCCGTCGCACGGCAGATCACCGACAAGGTGGACGAGAACACGCCGCAGGTGATGGGCGGCGAGGATTTCTCCTTCATGCTGGAGGCCCGGCCCGGCGCCTTCATCTATATCGGGCAGGGCGATACGCAGTATCTCCACCACCCCGAATACGACTTCAACGACGAGATCATCCCGCTCGGCAGTTCCTACTGGGCGAAGCTCGTGGAAACGGCGCTGCCGGCTGGTTGAATACCACGATGCCAGCGGGGCGGGAGGCGGCTCGGGCCGCTTTCCGCCCCGCTTATTATCTGCCGATCATTCGGCCGGAACTGCCCCGAGCGGCTGCCCGCGATCCTCGAAGAGGGTTTTCCACACGAGGGCGCCCAGAATGGCGCCGACAATCGGAGCTACCCAGAACAGCCAGAGCTGGCCAAGGGCACCTGTCTGCGCGAAGAGCGCCACGCCGGTCGAGCGTGCCGGGTTCACCGACGTATTGGTGACCGGGATCGATACAAGGTGGATAAGGGTAAGCGTCAGCCCGATTGCCAGGGGCGCGAAGCCTGCCGCTGCCTTCGGACTGGTCGTGGCCAGAATGATGAAGACGAAGAATCCGGTCATCACCACTTCCATGATCAGGCAGGCGAGCA
>JBDZVC010000545.1:0-2531 GCA_040255475.1 Phyllobacteriaceae bacterium
GTGTCAGGCAATGACGAGATCGACCGCGGAATAAAGCTTCTTCAAATTGGGTAGCGACTTCGACTGCCAGGGGATGCGGGTCGACCCCTTGACGGTCAGCCCGACATCCATCTGCTTGCGGATTTCGATGGTGAACCGCGCCAGGAGATTGATGCCGGAACTATTAAGAAATTCAAGCTCGGTCAGGTCGAGCACAATCGTCTTCGGCTTTACCGCCAGCACACCGTTCATCAGGTCGAGGATCGGCGCATACGCTTCCGTGCCCGAGAGACGCATGGTGCCTTCGTAGTGGATCTCGGCGCCCTCGCTCCAGACGCGGTACTCGTTGGTCTTGATTTCCATGGCTTGCTATTGGCTCCGTCACAATTCTTCTGGGCGTCACGAAAGATCAAGGGCGGCAAATGTATCGAGACCAATAGACCCGCCCGCTCCGGCACCCGCGTCGTGGAATATCCAGCCCAAACGCGCGCCATAGTCGTTCATCAAGGTCAAAAGACCAAGCCCGGATCCGCTAGCCCCGGCATCGGCTGCATTGGCCTCGATGCGGGCGATCAGCAATTCGCCGGGATCGCTCGCCGTCAGTTCCGCAAGCAGAGCCTGGAAACTCCGCGCCGTTTCTAGGCTGATCGCGTTGACTATCTTGACCTCGAAGAGATCGCCGTCGAGCGCGCTCTCAATGATTATATCGCCCGGCTCCCCGAACTTGACCGCATTTTCCAGAAGCTCGTTGACCAGATAGCCGATGCCGTGGCGTGTTTCTGTATAGGCTTGTTGCGAGGTCGCCCGGCGAAGCGCGAAGAAATCGCCGAGGAAATCGGCTGTCGCGGCGCAATGGTGCCAGGCAAGGCTAAGCGGACCATCGGCTAGTCTGATGCGGGTGGCGAAGGCACCCGGACCATTGTGGAAATCCGTGCGGCCGAAAGATTTGAGCATCGCTATCTGTGCCTCATCACGACAAGGGTGATGTCGTCATGGATCTTCTGGGTGCCGATATGTGCTAATACATCGTCGATGACGCCGTGCACGATCTCTTCGGCATCGCCGTGGCCGTGCGCGCGAACGCTGCGGCACAGCCTTTCCGTGCCGAACAACTCGCCGTCCGGACTTTCAGCCTCGGTGACGCCGTCGGTATAGAGCACGATGGCGTCGCCCGGGTCGAAACGGATGTCGCGCGTGGCGATAAAAGGCGAGATGTCGCCTTCCAAGCCGATCGGGAAGCCGAGGTCGATGGTATCGATGCGCTCGAACTCGCCGTTCCCGCGCAAGATCAGCACCTCTTCATGCTGGCCTGACACGGTCACCTTCCGATCCTCATAATCGAGGAAGGCCAGCGACAGGTGCTTGTCGGAATTTGTGCGCGTGATGTTCTTGTAAATCGCGCGGTTGAGCACCTGCAGGAACTGCTTCGGATCGCCACCGCCCTTTTCCTGAAGGGCCCGCGCCGTGGACTGCACCATCAGCATCAGGACGCCGCTTTCCAGTCCGTGTCCGGTAACGTCACCGATGCCGACCTTGATACGAGCCCCGTCGTGCAGCACGTCATAGTAGTCGCCACCCACTTCGTCGGCCGGTTCCATGAAACCGGCAATCTCGACTTTTGGGATGGCATCGAGTTCGCTTGCCTTGGGCAATACCATCATCTGGATCTGCCGAGCGACATCAAGTTCAGCGCCAAGCCTGCGATTCTCGCCTTTCAGCTTCTTGTTAAGCGCCGAAATCTCCTTGTTGGCGCTTTCCAACTGTGTCGTGCGTGCCTCCACCAGCCGCTCGAGATTCTCGGTATGGTAACTGATTTCCTCCGCCATTCGATTGAAGGCCAGCCCCACCGCACCAACCTCGTCACGGGTAGGAATGCTGACGCGCATCGAATAGTCCTTGGCGGCGAAGCGACGTGCCGCATTCGCCAAAGCGCTCAGTCCAGCGGTGATCCGCCCCGATATGGCGAAAACCGCGGCAAACACGACCAGCATGCAAACGAGAATGGCCAGGACCTGGTAGGTGAGGATCCTTTTCGTGGCAGCCGAGATGCTATCCTGGGCGGCGGACAGCGAGGCATAGATCTCCCGTTCAGGGACCACGATACCGACCGACATCGTTTCGCTTGCGACCGGGCCGCCGCTCCAAAAATTGATCGGCTTCAGACGTTTCAACGCGACAAGATAGGGAATTCGCGTGCCGTCTTGCTCAAGCGAGATTTCCTGGATGGCGCCGTCGTTGACCGCATCCAACGACAGCGCCTTTATCGCAGGTTGCGTGCTGCTACGGAGCGAGCGCTCGACACCGGTCACGCCGCCGCTGCGAGTGCCACTTGCCGCCTCGATGCCGAGCACCTTCTCGCCGGCCTGGCTGATGGCAAGAATATTGCCGTTCGACATGGTGAGGAACCCGAAGCCGCTTTGGGCGACCTTCACGCTTTGGACGACCTGCGCAAGCTGGTCGAGCGTGATATCCGCACCCACGGTACCGGCGATGTCGGAGCGATCCTTCGTGAACAGCGGATGAAAAAGGCTGACAATGAGCTTACCGGTTAT
>JBDZVC010000094.1:0-13582 GCA_040255475.1 Phyllobacteriaceae bacterium
GCGCCAGTTGCAGCGTGCGCGGGATCGGCGTGGCGGAGAGCGTCAGCACATGCACCTCGCTTTTCAGTTCCTTCAGCCGCTCCTTGTGCTTGACACCGAAATGCTGCTCCTCGTCGATGATGAGGAGGCCAAAGTTCTTGAAGGAAATGGATTTTCCGAGGAGCGCATGGGTGCCGACCACGATATCGACGGTGCCGTCCTCGATGCCTTTCTTCGTCTCGGCAAGCTCCTTCGAACCGACGAGACGCGAGGCCTGGCGCACTCTTACCGGCAGGCCGGAGAAGCGCTGCGAGAAGGTCTTGAAATGCTGGCGGGCAAGCAGCGTCGTCGGTACCACCACCGCGACCTGGAACCCGTCCATGGCGGCGAGGAAGGCGGCGCGCAGCGCCACTTCCGTCTTGCCGAAGCCGACATCGCCGCAGATCAGCCGGTCCATCGGCTTGCCGGCGGCGAGATCGTCCTGCACGGCCTCGATCGCCGTCTGCTGGTCGTCGGTCTCGTCATAGGGGAAGCGCGCAGCGAACTCGCCGTAAAGGCCGTGCGGCGGCAGCATCTTCGGCGCGGAGCGCATCTGGCGTTCGGCAGCGATGCGGATCAACTGCCCGGCGATCTCCAGAAGCCGGCGCTTAAGCTTCGCCTTGCGCGACTGCCAGGCGACACCGCCCAGTTTGTCGAGCATCACGCCTTCCGAATCCGAGCCGAAGCGCGACAGAAGCTCGATGTTCTCGACCGGCAGGAAGAGCCGATCGTCGCCGGCATAGATTATCTCGAGGCAGTCATGAGGTGCACCCGCCGCCTCGATGGTGCGCAGGCCGGTAAAACGACCGATGCCGTGATCGGCATGCACTACGATATCGCCGACCGCGAGCGCGCCGACCTCGGCGATAAAGTCGGCCCCGCGCTTTCTCCGCTTGGCGCGGCGGATCAGCCGGTCGCCGAGGATATCCTGCTCGGCGACGAGCGCCAGCTTTTCCGTCTCGAAGCCCGATTCGAGCGGCAGGACCGCGAGGCCGACCTTTTCCGGTGGCAGTTTTTCAAGCGCGGCAAGCGTTTCGACCGGCGCGACATTGCCGAGATGGTGTTCGGCGAGGATCTGCGAGAGGCGGTCGAGCGAACCTTCGCTCCAGCCGGCGACCACGACACGCTTCTTCGCAGCCCTCAGATTGCCGATATGGTCGACGGCGCGCTCGAAGATGTTGATTGAGGGATCGGCACGCTCCTCGGCGAAGGACCGCCCTGCCCTCGATCCGGCATGAAGCACCTTGCGGTCCGATGCTTCGGGCGCATCGAAGGGACTGAACTCGACCGACAGGCGGTCCCTAAGGGCATTTGTCACCGCATCCGGAGACAGGAAAAGCTTCTCGGGCGGAACCGGCTTGTAAGGAACCGATTCGCCGAGCGAGGAAGCGCCCGACTGTTCCCGGCGCGCCTCATAATGGTCGAGAACCAGCGCGTGGCGTTCCGTCAGCGCTTCATGCGCGAGATGGTCGAAGACGAAGGGCACGTCCGGCAGGTAGTCGAACAGCGTCTCCAACCGATCGTAGAAGAATGGAAGCCAGTGCTCCATGCCGGCGAAACGGCGGCCCTCGGTGATCGCGGCATAGAGCGCGTCGTCACGCGAGGGCGCGCCGAACGCTTCGATGTAGCAACGACGGAAACGGCCGATCGTCTCCTCCGTCAGCGTCACCTCGCTCATGCTCTCGAGCGCGATATGGTCACGCTGGCCGGTGGTGCGCTGCGAGGCTATGTCGAAGGCACGGATCGATTCCAGCGTATCGCCGAAGAAATCGAGCCTAAGGGCCTCGGCGCTGCCCGGCGCGAACAGATCGAGGATGCCACCGCGCACAGCGTATTCGCCGATCTCGCGGACCGTCGAAACGCGCTCGAAGCCGTTCCGCTCCAGCCGTTCGACCAGCATGTTCATGTCGACCTGGTTGCCGGGGCGGGCGGAAAAACCCTGCGCCTCGATCGCATCCGCTGGCGGCATCAATTGCAGGAGCGCGTTGGCGGTCGTCAGGATCAGGGCCCGGTGCGGCTTGCGGCGGAGCGCGGCCATTCCCGCCATCGCCGCCAGACGCTCGGCCGAAACGCCGGCACCGGGCGAGACACGGTCATAGGGGAGGCTATCCCAGCCCGGCAGTTCGAGGACGGGAAGGCTGGGCACCACGAAGGAAAGCGCTTCGACAAGCGAAGGCAGGCGCTGGCCGTCGCGAGCGACAAAGATGAGCGGGCCGTCCGGCGCCGCCTCGGCCGCGGCTTCGGCAAGCGCGAAGGCCTCGTAGCCGTCGGCCACGCCGTCCACGATAACGGACGCCACGCCACGGCCTTTCAGCCCGATTGTATCGATCAATTTCATTTCATGTACTATGAACTGTGGGCTTCAGGCGGATACCGATCGCCTGCTCGCCAATATCCGCTTCATGACAGGAGTCTGGAAGGTTTCGGGAACGGGGCGCTCGCCGGTGACCCATCGCAGGAGGTCGCCGTCCGGCACGCCGAGGAGTTCTTCATATTGGTCCAGTTCCGCATCGGTCAAGGATGCGATCTCGGCGTCGGCGAAGCTCCCCAGGATCAGGTCCACCTCGCGCATGCCGCGATGCCAGGAACGGAAGAGCGCCTTCGCCCGGCGCACGTCAAGCCCGGCGCTCGATACATTCGTTCCCGTCATGAAACCGTTCCCTTGCCGAAGGCTGGGCATATAGCGTGGAAAGGCGGGCGTGTCAGCCTTGCGTCGCTTTCGGGACCATCTAACATCCCGCCTCATGCGCCCTGCCCTCCTCGACCCGCTGTTCGCGCCGGCCACCTCCCTCGAAGGAGTCGGGCCGAAGGTCGTGGCCATGCTGGAGAATATCGTGCCGGCGGACCTTGGCGCACGCGAGGCGAGGGTCGGCGATCTTCTTTTCGTCCTGCCCCATTCCGTCATCGACCGGCGCAGCCGGCCGGGCATCGCGCAGGCGGCGGAAGGACAAATCGTGACGCTGGAATTGATGGTAGACCGCCACCAGCCGGCGCCGCGCGGCAAGCGGTCGGTGCCCTACCGCGTCTACGCCTTCGACGAGACGGGCGAGATCGCGCTGACTTTCTTCCACGCCAACGGGCCATGGCTGGAGAAGATCATGCCGGTCGGCGCCGATATCGTCGTTTCCGGGCGGATGGAATGGTTCAACGGCCGTCCCTCGATGGTGCATCCGGACCACATCGCATCCGCCGAGGAAGCCGACAGCCTGCCGCTGATCGAGCCGGTCTATCCGCTGACCGCCGGGCTTTCGCCGAAGACCTTGCGACGGGCGATCGGCCAGGCACTGGGACGCCTGCCCGAAATACTCGAATGGCAGGACACGGAAATCCTCCGCCGCCAGACATTTCCCGCCTTCGACCTTGCGCTGAAGCGCATCCACAATCCGGCGGACCCGATCGACGCCTCACCCAAGAACGCTGCATGGCGGCGGCTTGCCTATGACGAGTTCCTGGCCGGACAGGTCGCGCTGGCGCTGATGCGCGCGCGGACGCGCCGGCTTTCGGGGCGCGCGCTCAAGGGAGACGGTGCGCTGGAAGCGAAGATACGCGCGGCGTTGCCTTATTCGCTGACGGCATCGCAGGAACACTCGCTAGCCGAAATCCATGCCGACCTCGCCAGACCGGAGCGCATGCTGCGGCTGCTGCAAGGCGATGTCGGCTCCGGCAAGACGGTTGTCGCGCTGCTTGCCATGGCGCGGGCGGCGGAAGCCGGCGGACAGGCCGCGCTGATGGCGCCGACCGAAATCCTCGCGCGCCAGCACCTCGCCACCATCGCGCCGCTTGCCGAACACGCCGGGCTCAATACCGCGATCCTGACGGGTCGAGAAAAGGGCCGCGAGCGAGAAGCTATCCTCTCCGGCCTCGCCGACGGATCAATCCATTTCATCGTCGGAACGCATGCGCTGTTTCAGGAGCATGTCGCGTTCCGCGATCTCGTGCTCGCCATCATCGACGAGCAGCACCGCTTCGGCGTGCACCAGCGTCTTGCCATGACCGCCAAGGGCGACGCACCGGATATGCTGGTGATGACGGCAACGCCGATCCCGCGCACGCTCGTCCTGACCGCCTTCGGCGACATGGATGTGTCGCGCCTTACCGAGAAGCCCGCGGGCCGACGCCCGATCACCACCGTCACGCTGCCCTTCGAACGTCTCGGCGACCTCGTCGGTCGCATCCGCACCGCGATCGCAGACGGCCAGAAAATCTATTGGATATGCCCGCTGGTCGAGGAATCTGAAGAAATCGAGCTGACCTCGGCCGAGGATCGCGCGGCCACCCTCCGGAAGGAATTCGGCGACGCGGTCGGCTTGATCCACGGCCGCATGCCGGGCCGCGACAAGGACGCGGCGATGCTTGCCTTCAAGAACGGAGAGACGCGCATCCTCGTCGGTACGACGGTGATCGAAGTCGGCATCGACGTTCCGGACGCCACCATCATCGTCATCGAGCACGCGGAGCGCTTCGGGTTGGCGCAACTCCATCAATTGCGCGGCCGTGTCGGGCGTGGCGAGCGCGCCTCCACCTGCGTGCTTCTCTACAAAGCACCGCCCGGCGCGGTCGCGCGCCGCCGGCTGGAGGTCATGCGCGAGACCGAGGACGGCTTCGTAATCGCCGAGGAGGACCTGAAACTGCGCGGCGAAGGCGAATTGCTCGGCACACGGCAATCCGGCGCACCGGGCTTCCTCGTCGCGCGCATCGAGGAGCATGCCGACGTGCTGGAGACGGCGCGCGACGACGCACGGCTGCTTCTGGCGCGCGATCCTGAACTCACCTCGCCGCGCGGAGAGGCGGTGCGGACGCTGCTCTACCTGTTCGGGCGAGACAACGCGGTGCGCCTGCTGCGGGCCGGCTGATGATTGGCCCCTTGGGCAATCTCCGCAAGCGTCGGGTTTGCGATCGTGCCGTCGATCGTCTGGCCATCCAGGGTGATGATTTTCTTCTTGTATTCCGGAGCGACCAGACCGGCCGAGACGATGAGCTTGGCGCCGTCCTCGATCGTCATGTCCAGGATGACCACCTCCGATTTCGGCACGTACATGAGGAAGCCGGTCGTCGGGTTGGGCGTGCAGGGCATGAAAACGGCGAGCAGCGGATCGCCCTCGGGATCGAGCTTGGCGTTGATCTCGGTCTCCTTTTCACCGGCGACAAAGACGATCGACCACACGCCCTTGCGCGGATATTCCACCATGCCGACCGTGCGAAACATGTCGCTCTTGTTCGACAGGACCGTCTCGAAGATCTGCTTCAGCGCCTTGTAGACGCCGCGCACCAGCGGCATCCGGCTCAAGAGCCGTTCGCCGAACGAGACGATGCTGCGCCCGACGATGTTTGCGGTCAGGAAGCCGATCAGCGTGATGCCGACGACTGCGACGACCAGCCCGTAGCCTGGAATATGAAAGTGGAGGTAGGCATCGGGGTCGTAGCGATGCGGAATGAAGGGCCTAACCCACGAGTCGACCCAGCCGATCAGCGACCAGACGATGTAGATCGTGATCGCCAGTGGTGCGCAGACAATGAACCCTGTGAGGAAATAATTCCTGAGACGTGTCATTCGGCCATGAGCCCCTTCACCCGCGCGGCAACGTCCTGCCGAGCAGAAACAGTCATAAGATAGTCTGTCGCGCTTGGATACACACAGAAATATGATGTGACCTATTGGCCTTGCCGAAACGGCATGGGCAGCCCCAGAGGGCTTCGATCATCATCGACGGTCGATAAGAACCGAAGAAAAATGGTCGGAGCGGCGGGATTCGAACCCACGACCCCTTGACCCCCAGTCAAGTGCGCTACCGGGCTGCGCTACGCTCCGAGCCGCGCAAAGCCCTATATTCTCGGGGCTCCCCGTGCAACCTCTTTTCTGTGGGTGGAGGAGGGAAGCACATCAAATCGGCCGATACAGCCGTTCCGTGCCGAAAAGTTCCACGGAAACCACCACGGACGTTTGCATTTCTTGCCGGCTTCGGCCTGGACGACGAACGCGACGCTGCGGTTCCAAGCCGGTAAAATCTGGGCTATGGAGCGGCGACACGAATTTGTGCCGCCGGCGGGCGGTCGGCGAGGAGGTTTCCCGGATGGATGAAGTCGAGCGCGAGAGCATGGAATTCGACGTGGTGATCGTCGGCGCGGGGCCGGCGGGCCTCGCCGCGGCGATCCGGCTGAAGCAGATCAATCCGGAGCTTTCCGTCGTCGTTCTCGAAAAAGGCGCCGAGGTCGGCGCGCATATCCTTTCCGGCGCCGTCGTCGATCCGATCGGCATCGACCGGCTCCTGCCCGGCTGGCGTGAAGAGGAAGGCCATCCCTTCAAGACGCCGGTCACCGACGACCGGTTCCTTTTCCTCGGCCCCGGCGGGTCGCTGCGGCTGCCGAATTTCATGATGCCGCCGCTGATGAATAATCACGGCAACTACATCGTCTCGCTTGGCAATGTCTGCCGCTGGATGGCGGCACATGCCGAGGCGCTCGGCGTCGAGATTTATCCTGGCTTCGCGGCGGTCGATGTCGTCTATGACGACAACCAGGCCGTCACCGGCGTCATCACCGGCGACATGGGGATCGAACGCGACGGAACGCACGGGCCGAACTACGCGCCGGGCATGGCGCTGATGGGCAAATATGTGATGATCGGGGAAGGCGCGCGCGGTTCGCTCGCGAAGAAGCTGATCGCCCGCTTTGGCCTCGCAGACGGTCATGAGCCCGGCAAATTTGGCATTGGTCTCAAGGAACTCTGGCAGGTCAAGCCGGAGAACCACAAGCCGGGCCTCGTCCAGCATTCCTTCGGCTGGCCGCTCGACATGAAGACCGGCGGCGGTTCGTTCCTCTACCATCTGGAGGACAACCAGGTGGCCGTCGGCTTCGTCCTCCACCTGAACTACAAGAACCCCTATCTCTCGCCCTTCGAAGAATTCCAGCGCTTCAAGACGCACCCTGCGATCCGCGGCACATTCGAGGGCGCCAAGCGCATCTCCTACGGCGCCCGCGCTATCACCGAGGGCGGCTGGCAATCCGTACCTAAACTCTCTTTCCCTGGCGGTGTGCTGCTCGGCTGCTCGGCCGGCTTCGTCAACGTGCCACGCATCAAGGGCTCGCATAACGCGATGCTGTCCGGCATGCTGGCGGCGGAGCACGCGGCGGAGGCACTCGCCGCCGGGCGCGCCAATGACGAACTGTCGAGCTACGAAGAAGCCTGGCGCAAATCCGATATCGGCCGCGACCTCAAGAAGGTACGCAACGTCAAGCCGCTCTGGTCGCGCTACGGCACGATCGGCGGCATCGCGCTCGGCGGTCTCGATATGTGGATGAACACGCTTTTCGGCTTCTCGCCCTTCGGCACGTTGAAGCACGGCAAGCCCGATTACGCCACGCTGGAGCCGGCGGAAAAGCATAGCCCGATTTCCTATCCCAAACCGGATGGAGAACTGACCTTCGACCGGCTCTCCTCGGTATTCCTCTCCAACACCAACCATGAGGAGAACGAACCGGTACACCTGATCGTCGGGGACATGGAATTGCAGAAGCGCTCCGAGCACGACGTCTTCGCCGGTCCCTCGACGCGCTATTGCCCTGCCGGTGTCTATGAGTGGGTGGACAAGGATGGCAATGCGGCGTCCGACCCGCACGCCAAGGATGTGCGCTTCGTCATCAACGCGCAGAACTGCGTCCACTGCAAGACCTGCGACATCAAGGATCCGAACCAGAACATCAACTGGGTGCCCCCGCAAGGCGGCGAAGGCCCGGTCTATCCGAACATGTGACCGGCGGAGCGCGATCGGCGTCAATCGCTTTTCACTGAGGTGGAGTGCAACGCGCATGCAGTTCTACCAACTCTTCATGTTTCTGCACATTGCCTGTGTCATCGTCTGGCTGGGCTGCGGTGTGACGCTCCTCATCCTCGGAGCGGCGGCCACGGCACGCAAGGATAAGGCAGTGATCGTCTCTGTCGCCAGCCGGGACGTTGCCACCTTGACCCAGATCTTCGGCCCCGCCGCGCTCGGCGCCCTTCTCTGCGGCCTGGCGATGACGTGGATCGCCTGGGATTTTCAAACGCTCTGGATCCTGATCGGGCTTGCCGGATTCGCCATCTCGGCCGTCTACGGCGCGACCGTGATCAGACAGGCCAGCAACCGGCTTTCTTCCGCCATCCGGAAATACGGGCCGGAAAGCACACTCGCCACAGCGGAAGCGCAGCGCCTTCTGGTCATAGGCCGGTTCGACACGATCCTGCTCACGGCGATCGTAGCGGACATGGTCTTCAAGCCGGACCCCGCGAGCACGCCGACGCTCGCCCTGATGGCCGCTGCTCTCATTGCGGGCGGTTTCATGACATGGCGTGGCGCGCAATCCGTGGCGACGTCCCTACCGCGCCGCTGAGACGTGCCCTCTTCCCGCCGGAGCTAATCTGCGCGATATTTCGACACCGCGATCCATAGCGACCGGAATAACGGGTCTCGATAGGGGCCGGCTTTGGCGGAAGCGCGAAGATTCGTCGTCCTGTTGTTCGCGCCGCTTATCTGCGGCGCGGGGGCCGCGGATGACGGTCGGTTCTATACCGGCTCCTATTCATTCTCCGATGAGCTTGGCGGCTTCCGCATCACCGACGCCTCGGGCACGGGAAGCACGGCGGACCCGGTCATACTGAAGGAAGAACTTTCCTCGGCGAGCCCGGTGACGCTGGTCATCCGTGCAGCGCAACCGCTGCGCCCCTATGGCGAGGGCGGCGACTACGCCAACGGCTTCCTGCATCTTCGTCTTGTCGTGCACAATGGCAGCGGCCAGGGCTGGGTGGAATTCGAGTTCGAGTTGCAGGAGCAGCTTGGCCAGCCGAGCGATTTCGGCGACGGACTTTCCTTCAACCAGCGCAAGCTGAGCGACGAAGGACTGCTATCCGACCGCTTTTCCGACTACCATCGCGACTACGAGCCTTATGACCGGCTGCTCTTTCGCGACGGCCATGTCGATCCGAAAAGCTTCGTGACCTTCGGTTTCTTCATCTCCGACTTCACGCCGGACCCGATCTTCTATCTCCGGCAGGATCCGCGCATCCCCTCTTCGTGATCCTCTCTTCGGCAGTCCTTGCAAATGGCCGCGCGATCTGCCACGCCAAGCGTATGGTCCCCTATGCCGACATACCGGCCGCTTCACTGCGCGAACTTCTGCATTTCTATGCGGACGCCGGCGCTGACGAAGTGCTTTCCGAAGAAGCCACGGACTGGTTCGCCCGGAGCATGGCACCGAAAAGCCCCGCCGGTGCAGACGTAAGAACGGTTACAGCGCAACCGGAGGCGGTCGCCGCCCCTTCGCCGCCTCCACGGCCCAATGAGCCTTCCCCTGCCCTGCTCGGCGTCCCCACCCCAAGGCGAGAAATGGGCAGGCCTCAGTCTGCAGCCGTTCCCGACGGGGCGCAGGTGGCGCGGGCGCGCGAACTCGCCTGCGAGGCAAGGACACTGGATGAATTACGCGAACAGCTTGCCGCCTTCGACGGCTGCAATTTGAAGTTCACGGCCAAGAACCTCGTCTTTTCCGACGGCAATCCAGAGGCCGACCTGATGTTCGTCGGCGAGGCGCCGGGACGGGACGAGGATATAGAGGGTTTGCCCTTCGTCGGCCGCTCCGGCCAGCTTCTGAACCGTATGCTGGCCGCGATCGGGCGCGACCGGCAGTCGGCGTATATCGCCAACGTCATCCCTTGGCGACCGCCGGGAAATCGCACACCGACACCGATCGAGACCGAAATCTGCCGGCCCTTCATCGAGCGGCAGATCGAGCTCGCGGGGCCGAAGGTGTTGGTTACGCTCGGTAATCCGTCGACCAAGACACTGTTGAACACGCAGGTCGGCATCATGCGGATGCGCGGCAACTGGCAGGAGCATCGGATTGCGGATGGCTGCGCCATTCCGACGATGCCGACGTTGCACCCGGCCTATCTGCTGCGCAACCCGGCAGCCAAAAAGCTGGCCTGGCGGGATTTCCTCGAGATAAAGGCAAGGCTGGCGGCGTTGGCGGATTGATTCATCCGCCGCCGGCAAACCTTTGTTTCCCGAAACAATTCCGCCTGTTCACTGTGGCGGAACCAGCTTGCGTGCCGCACCACGCGGCAGGCCGAGATGCTGCTCGCGCCAGATGATGAACAGGCCCGACCCGACAACGATCACGCCGCCGACGATCGTGTAAGCCGTAGGTATTTCGCCGAAGACGAAATAACCTGCGATGATCGCGAGGATCATGGAGGTGTATTCGAAAGGAGCGATGACCGACATGCCGGCATGACGATAGCTTTCGGTCAGGAATATCTGGCCGAGGCCGCCGCATATGCCCGCGAAAACCAGGCAGGCAAGCTGCGTGTGCGTGAGGCTCGGCCAGCCGAACGGCAAGGTAACGAGCGACATGACGGTCGCGGTCACAGAGAAGTAGAGCACGATCGTCGCGGAGGATTCGGTCTTCACCAACCGGCGCACGAGCAGCATGGCAATGCCCGAAATCAGCGCCGCGATCAGCAGTGCAACCGCACCCAGCGCCTGTTTCTGGCCAAAGCCCTCCGGCTCGGAAAAAAGGGTCAGGTTCGGCCAGGAGATGATGATCACGCCAGCAAAGCCTATCGCCACCGCGCTCCAGCGATAGGCACGCACGATCTCGCCAAGGAAGACGGCGCTAAGTGCCACGACGATCAGCGGCTGCGCGTAGTTGATCGTGATCGCCTCCGGCAGCGGCAGGCGGGTCAGGCCGTAGAAGCTGAACCACATCCCGACTACGCCGACGACGCCGCGCGCCACATGGCTGATGGGATGCCTGGTCTGGAAGGATCGCAGCAATTGCCGTCGCCAGGCAAAGACGACCATAATCGGCAGGATTGCGTACAGCGAACGATAGAAGGCGATCTGGCCCGTCGGCAATTCGCCGGCAGCCTTGATAAGGGTCGACATCGCCACGAAGACCATGACGGACAGGACCTTCAGCGTAATCGCCGTCATCGGCCGGTCGATATCCTCGGAGGCGACGGTATCGCGTGAAACCGCTACCGCTGCCTCTGCCGGACAATCCGGTTCCGCTTCCCCCCGAAGCGGCCTGCTTCCCCTCACTTCGTCTTCGTCGCCTCCTGGATGGCGTTCCACACGCGACTTGGCGTCGTCGGCATGTCGATATGCCTGATACCATAGGCCCGGAAGAGTGCGTCGGTCACGGCGTTCAACGCCGCAGGCGTGGCGCCGATCGTGCCCGCCTCACCCGCACCCTTGATGCCGAGCGCGTTCGTCGTAGACGGCACATTGTGCGTCTCGAAGGAGAAGAACGGGAAATCGTCGGCGCGCGGCATGGTGTAATCCATGAAGCTCGCGGTCAGAAGCTGGCCATCCTCCGAATAGACCGTGTTCTCCGTCAGCGCCTGGGCGATGCCCTGCACGATGCCGCCATGGATCTGGCCGGCGAGCAGGATCGGGTTCACGGTGGCGCCGAAATCGTCGACGATCGTGTAGGCGACGACTTTCGTCACGCCGGTCTCCGGGTCGATCTCGACCTCGCAGATATGCGTGCCGTTCGGGTACGTGCATTCGTTCTGCTTGAACTCGCCCATGCCCTTCAGATCGTCGGGGTTCTTCGCTGCCTTGGCGATTGCAGCGAAATCGATCACGCGGTCGGTCCCGGCGATACGGGCCGTGCCGTCCGTAAGTTCGATGTCGCCGGCGGAGGCTTCGAGTTCGTCGGCGGCGATCTTCTTGATCTTTTCCGCCAGATCCTCACCCGCGCGGGCGGCCGAAACGCCGCCAAGCGGGACCGAGCGCGAACCGCCCGTGCCGCCGCCGGCGCTGAGCTCGTCGGTGTCGCCCTGCCGCACCGTGATCTTGTCGATGTCGAGATTGAGCTTCTCGGCGACGAACTGCGCGTAGGCTGTCGCGTGCCCCTGTCCGTTCGTCTGCGTGCCGATCTTCAGCGTGACGGTGCCGTCGCCGTTCAGCTCGACGAAGGCCGGCTCCGAGCCGGGGAAGGCGCAGGCCTCGATATAGGTCGACATGCCGATACCGCGGATCTTACCGTGCTTTTTCGCCTGCGCCAGACGCTTGTCGAAGCTCGCCCAGCCTGCCCGCTCGATCGCCCGCGTCATGTGGCCGTTCAAATCACCGGTGTCGTACATGCGGCCGGTCTGGGTTTTGTAGGGAAAGCTCTTGATGAAGTTCCGCCTGCGGATTTCCTCGCGCGGAAGGCCGAGATCGCGCGCGCATTCGTCGACCAGCTTCTCCAGCAGGAAAGCCGCCTCAGGCCGCCCCGCCCCGCGATAGGCGTCGACCGGCACGGTGTTCGTGTAGACGCTGGTGACATCCACATCGATCGCCGGGAGGTCATAGACGCCGGTAGACATCGTGACGCCGAGATAGGGGATGAACGGTCCATATTGCGAAGTGTAGGCGCCGAGATTGGCGATCAGGTTCACCCGAAGCGCAAGGAAATGGCCATCCTTGTCCATGGCCATCTCGGCGGTGACGAAATTGTCACGTCCCTGCGTGTCGGAAAGGAAGTGCTCGCCACGATCCGCTGTCCACTTCACGGGAGCGCCGAGCCGTTTCGCGGCCTCCAGCACCAGCACATATTCGCGATAGGCGAAAGTCTTGGTGCCGAAGCCCCCGCCGACATCAGGCGTGACGACGCGCAGCTTCTCCGGCGGGACCTTCAGTGCCTCCTTGGCGATGATGTCGCGGACGCCATGCACGCCCTGTGTGCCGGCGGTCAGCACGTAGCGATCCTCGTTGGTACGCCATTCGCCGACAGCCGAGCGGACCTCCATGTAATTGGTGATGAGCCGGTTGTTGACGAACTCGATGCGCGTCACATGCGCCGCCTTCTTGAAGGCAGCGTCGGTCTTTTCCTTGTCGCCGATATGGTTGTAGACAACCTTGTTCGAGCCAAGCTCCGGCCAGACCAGCGGCGCGTCGTTGTCGAGCGCGTGTCGCGTGTCCACCACGGCTTCCTCGCTGTCGTAATCGACCTCGATCAGTTCGGCGGCGTCCTGCGCCTGAGCGCGGCTCTCCGCGACGATGAAGGCCACCGCGTCACCGACATGATGGACCCGGTCGCGGCAGAGGATTGGTATGTCGCGATTCGGCGGCAACGTACCGTCTGGCTGCTTCTGCATGCCGTGGGACTGGAGGTCGCCGAGATGGGCGATATCCTTGCCCGTCAGCACCAGCCGGACGCCGGGCGCCTTTTTCGCCTCTCCGGTCGATCCGACCTTGAAGCGCGCATTAGCCACGGGCGAGCGTAATACGTAACCGTAGAGCATACCGGGGAGCGTGATATCATCCGTATAGCGTCCCTTGCCGGTGATAAACGCGTTGTCTTCCTTGCGAAGAACCGAGGCGCCCATGCCGAATTTCGGCGTCATGACGTTCATGGCTTATCCTGCTTGGCGTGGAAATGATCGGCTGAACCGGCGGATAGTTTTGTCGAGCAGCCGTTTCGTGTAAAGAGCAGCGCTTCAATTTTGTTATGCCAGCGTGCCGCTTTCGGGAAGGTCCATGATGCGTTCGGATACAGGCCAGGTCTTTCGCCTGGAGGATTACCGCCCAAGCGACTATCTCAT
>JBDZVC010000095.1:0-13568 GCA_040255475.1 Phyllobacteriaceae bacterium
GCGCGAAGGAATTCGCCGGTTGCTACGCCGATGCATTCGGGATCGCCGGGCCGAGAGCAACGGAAATCGACGCACGGCTGCACGGAGAGCGGCTTGCCTCGGGAGGCGCCCCACAGGCGGTGAGCAGGGCGGAAATCGCGAATTTGCCGGAAGGGGCGATGATCACGGCGGGCCGTCGCGCTTTCGCACTTCATCGCGGAAGATTGCGGGAATGGGATTTCAAGGGCTGGCGCCGCGAATCGGTAGCGCCGGCCGAGCTAAACGCGAATGCAAGGCTGCTCACACCGCCGACAACCGTAGCTGTGCTGCGCAATGGATTCCGGCCGATCTGGCATTCGAGCATCGGCGGTTAACGATGCTCGTCGAGCACCTTCCGCACGGCTTTCAGCGCAGGAAGCATCGCGGAAATCTCCGCAAGCGGCAATTCGCCTGAAAGCTCAGACACTTCCGGCACCAGCCGGGCAAGCGCCGCATCCCGCGCCGCCAAGCCTATTTCCGTCAGCGAGACGAGCTTGGAGCGCCCGTCATCGCCTGCGGCGCGCACCGACACGAAGTGCTTTCTCTCCAGCCGCTTCACCGTGTTGGTGATGGCGCCGCGCGTGACCTGGAGCGCGGCGGCAAGCCTGGCGGGCGTCCATTCCCCGCCGAGCCGGCTCAGATGGTGCAGCATGACGAACTGCGCGAGGCTCATGCCTTCGGGAAGCTGCCGCTCGATCGCCGCCTCGTTCAACTGGGCGATGATGCCGATCTCGGTGAAGAAATCGAACAGTTCCTCGATCACCGCCTTGTCGATCGTCATGCAAATATCCGGCTCTCGTAAGGCCAGCGCGGCGCCGGCTCGACCGTCGGACCATAGCCCAGCCGCACGAACATTTGCAGGGTCTTGCCCCCGCCGATGCCGAGTTCGCGGCGCATGTCCCGGTAGTGGCCGGCCATCTCGGGATATTCCTGAAGCGCCTGGCTGAGCGGCTGCATGGAAAGGCCTGAGGCCGTTGCCGCCAGGGAGAAGCGCAGATAGTCGCGGCCGGCCGCGATCTGGTCGGCGCGGCTGTTGCCCTCAGTCGCGAGCCATACGAAGGCGGCGGAGCTTCCGATCTGTTCGCGCTCGTCCGCCCGCTCTTGCGCCGATAAAGACGATTTCGGATCGAGCAGATCGGCGGGGGAGAGCAGGCCGAGATCGTACGCGCCTTCGACGAGGGGTCCCGCGAGCGCGATGCCGTCTGGCTGCCGGTCGATCTCGGCCTTGCCGATGCGCAGCGCATCGACCGTTTCCCACGCCGTGCGCGGCAGTCCCATCTCGGTTGCGAGAGCGGCGATGGCGAGCGAGGAAAGCGCCTTGCGGCGAGCCGGGTCATTGGTCCAGTTCATCCGCGACGTCCGGACGGCAGCGGCGGCCTGGCCCAGCACTTCCGCTGCAACCGGCCGGCCATCATAAACCTGGCGGTTGGTACGGCGCCTTTGCACATAACCGAAGAGTGGATCTTTTCCGATGCCTCCATCCTCGCGGAAGCGGACACGCGCCACCGGGCGACCGTCCAGCCGGGGATGCGGCTCGCCTTCCGGAAAAGCCATGATCTCCGCCCGATTGCCGCTCTCGGCCGCCGCCATGGAGAGGATTTCGAGGAAGGCGCCGAGACCGATCGTGATCTGCCGATCGAACGGGTCGGTCTCCGGCAGGCGGCGATCAGGTTCGCAATAAAGCGTCAGGCTGTTCGTCCCGTCGAGGCTTACCAGCCAGGGCTGGCGATTATGCGGATTGGGCGCCAGGATCGCATAGGAAAGCGCAAACCGGCGGATATCCGTGTCGTCGATGCCCGCCGCACGCCATGGAGCGCGAGCGGAAAACGGGTCGCGGGTTCCCGCCCATGCGCCACCAGCCGCAGCAGCCAGTACGGCACCTCCGCCGAGAGTACGGATGAAATTCCTTCTGGAGAGTGTCATCGGTCGTCTCCTCAACTGATTTAATTCTAAACTATATAATTCAACGTTAAATCAGTTTCAAGGACGCCGAGCTTGACGGCCCGCACGCCCTGCCGCATCAGGGGCCATGCGCGCCAATTACCGGATGCAGCGGCTCTACGTTCCGGACGACATCGCCGAAGGGCGGGCGGTCGAGCCGGATGCGCCGCAGATACATTACCTCCTCAACGTGCTGCGTCTTGGCGATGGCGCGGAAATCCTGCTCTTCAACGGGCGCGACGGGGAGTGGCGGGCGACCCTGACGCAGGCCGGCAAGAGGAAGGCCAGCCTGACGCCGGTCGAGCGGACACGCCCACAGCCACCCCTGCCCGATCTCCTCTACTGTTTCGCGCCGCTGAAACAGGGCCGGCTCGACTATCTCGTGCAGAAGGCAGTGGAGATGGGCGTGGGCGCGCTGCAGCCGATCATCACGCAACATACACAGGTGGCGAAACTCGGCATCGAACGGCTGCAGGCCAATGCGATCGAAGCCGCCGAGCAATGCGGCATCCTCGCCATCCCGCCGGTTCGCGAAGCGGTGAAACTCGAACGGCTGCTCATCGATTGGGATGCGGGCCGGCGGCTGATCTTCTGCGACGAGGATTTCGGCACGAACAACCCGCTGCCGGTGCTTCAGGGGATCGATGAACGCAGGCTCGGCCTGCTTGTCGGGCCGGAAGGCGGGTTTTCCGATGCCGAACGCAGGGAATTGCGGGCGCTGCCCTTCGTCACCGCCATCCCGCTCGGCCCGCGCATATTGCGTGCCGACACGGCGGCGGTGGCGGCGCTTGCCGTCGTGCAGGCAGCGATCGGAGACTGGTGAGGCCGGCGCTCGGGGACCGGCTCAAATCTTCTTCAGGCTGGGCCAAGATTTTTCGCTTGATCATGACGTTATGCTTCGTCCATCAAGCGTCACCCATGATGGCGGCCGGCCGCAGGAGAGATATCCATGGCACGCGACACCACCGATTCCCGGCCGATCGAGAAGATCGACGATCTCGTCGCCTATCTCGCCAAGGGCTGCAAGCCGCGCGAGAAATGGCGGATCGGAACGGAACACGAGAAATTCCCCTTCTATGTCGATGGCAATGCGCCCGTGCCCTATGCCGGGCCGCGCGGCATACAGGGGCTTCTCGAAGGCATGCGCGAAAAGCTTGGCTGGGAGCCGATCGTCGACGCCGGCAACCTGATCGGCCTTGGCGGGCCGACCGGCCAGGGCGCGATAAGCCTCGAGCCCGGTGGCCAGTTCGAGCTTTCAGGCGCGCCGCTGGAGACGATCCACCAGACATGCCGCGAGGGCAACGCGCATCTGGCGCAGTTGCGCGAGATTGCCGAACCGCTCGGCATCCGCTTCCTCGGTCTCGGCGGCAGCCCGAAATGGACGCTCGCCGAAACGCCGCGCATGCCGAAATCACGCTATGACATCATGACGGCCTATATGCCGAAGGTCGGTACGCAGGGCCTCGACATGATGTACCGCACCTGCACGATCCAGGTGAATCTCGACTTCGAGAGCGAGGCGGACATGCGCCGCAAGATGCAGGCAGGTCTGAAGCTTCAGCCGCTCGCCACCGCGCTTTTCGCCAATTCGCCTTTTACGGACGGCAGGCCGAACGGGTTGCAATCCTGGCGCGGCGACATCTGGCGGGATACCGACAACCAGCGCTCAGGCCTGCATGAATTCTGCTTTTCGCCCGATTTCGGCTTCGCCGATTATGTCGAATGGGCGCTCGACGTGCCGATGTATTTCGTCATCCGCGAAGGCCGCTATTACGATATGACGCACATGACCTTCCGCCAGTTCATGGACGGCGCGGCGCGCAAGGAAGTGCCCGACGGCGAGGCGACGATGGGCGACTGGACGAACCATCTCTCAACCCTTTTCCCGGATGTCAGGCTGAAGCGCTTCCTGGAGATGCGCGGGGCGGACGGCGGCCCATGGCGGCGCATCTGCGCGCTGCCGGCCTTCTGGGTCGGCCTGCTCTATGACGCTGAAGCGCTCGACCAGGTCGACGCACTGACGGCGAACTGGACCTACAAGGAAACCCACGCCATGCGCGACGCCGTGCCCAGGGACGGCCTCAACGCCACGATGCGCAATTCCTCGCTGCGCGAAATCGCGCGCGAAGTGCTCGGCATCTCACGGCTCGGGCTCCTGAACCGCCGCCGGCTGAACAGCGACGGTTTCGACGAGACACATTATCTCGCGCCGCTGGAGGAAGTCGTGGCGCGCGGCACGACCAGCGCCGAGGATATGGTCCGCGCCTATCATACGCGCTGGGGCGGCTCGATCGAGCCGGTATTCATGGAACAGGCGTATTGAGGGCGACGGCCTCTAATACTCCAGCTTGGGATACCAATCCGCACCGCGACCTTCCGGCGTGGTATCTAGCACGTTCCACAGGATGGCGAAGTCGGGGGCGCCGCGCGGATCCTGGCCGGGATCGGACATATCGCCCGTCATCTCCCCACCCCAGAAATGGCGGATCGTACCGTCGCGGCGCGTGAAGACGTTATAGGCCGGAATCTCCGAGCCATCCGGCAACACGCCGAAATAGTCGCGCGAATAGTTGCCGTTGATGTCCGTATAAAGCGGCAGGTCCCGCCAGCCACGCTCCTTCTTCCAGGCTTTCAGCCGCTCGGCCGGCGAACCGGCGATGACGGCGAGCGCCACCTTCTGCATGATGTCGGCGGCGTTGCCTTCCATCGTATTCAGGAGGTTCGTGCACATGGGGCACGGCCGCTCGCGTTTCGCGCCGAACATGAAACTATAGACGACAAGTGTGTCCTTGTTCCCGAACAGGCCGGCGAAATCGGTCTTTCCATTCTCGCCTTCAAAACGGTAATCGCCGATCACCTCGCCGCCCGGGGGCAACGCCCGCCGTTGCGCGGCCACGCGCTCCAGATGACGGCGCAACTCGATCTCCTCGGCAAGAAGCGCGGTGCGGGCGGCGCGGTATTCGGCGCTTTCATTCGGGAAACGGACCGGGCCGCGGTGCGCAAGCTCTTCGGCTGGGACAAGCTTTTCAGACATTTCAACCTCCGAAATCTACTGGTACCTGTCGAAGGACGAACGGCATACGGCAAAGCCGACAACAAACGGGGCGTTCTTCGCAATATCGGCCGCGCTCGCAGATGCGTCCGGCCAATCTGGCCCAATCGAATGCCGTTGTCATTGGCCGACGGACTGCTAGAGGCGAATGACGATCCGCGGGCGTTCGGCGAGGCCAGGTGTTCACCTCCGACAATCAGCGTGCTTCGCTGTTCATGGTGCTCGCGATGGCCGCGTTCACCCTCAACGACACGATCGTCAAATTCGCCTCGGAATCGATCAATGTCGGCCAGGTCATGTTCGTACGCGGCCTGTTCGCGTCGCTCCTGGTCCTGCTGCTCGCCTGGCATCAGCGATTGCTGAAGAACGTCAAGGGGCTCCTCCATCCGATGGTCTGGGTCAGGATGGCGGGCGAGATCGGCGGCACGATAACTTATGTTATTGCGCTGGCGCATCTGCCGTTGCCCAATGTCGCCGCGATTTTCCAGGTGCTTCCGCTGGCTATCACGGTCGGCGCGGCGCTGTTCTTCGGTGAAAGCGTCGGCTGGCGCCGTTCGTTCGCGATCATGATCGGTTTTTGCGGCACGCTCATCATCGTGCGGCCCGGCACGGAAGGGTTCAACGCCTTCTCGCTGCTCCTTCTTCTCTGCGTCGTCTTCTGTACGGTGCGCGATCTCGCGACCAGGGGTATACCGAACGAGATCCCGACACTGCTCGTCTCCTCGGTCACCGCGCTTACCGTCACGCTTTGCGGGGCCATCCTGATGCTGCCGATGGGCGGCTGGTCGCCTATGGAACCGAAGTTGACTGGCCTTCTTTTCGCATGCGCCAGTTTCATGCTGATCGGCTATATCTTCATCATCAAGGCGATGCGCACCGGCGAGATATCGGCGGTAGCGCCGTTCCGCTACACGACGCTGATCTGGGCTTTCGCGCTCGGTTTCCTTGTCTTCGGCAATGTGCCGGACCTTTATATGCTGGTCGGCGGGGCCGTCATCGCCGGTTCCGGCCTCTATACGCTTTACCGCGAGCGGCTGGTATCGAAAAAGCGCATGGCGGCGGAGAGCGTCGTTTCGCCGACCATGGCGCCGACAGCCCGGCACTATCGCCGCCTCCGCCAGTAAGACGATCATCCCTTCACGCCGCCCGCAGTCAGCCCGGCGACGATGCGGCGCTGGAAGACGAGCACCAGGATGATCAGAGGCACAGTGACGATGACCGATGCAGCCATGATGCGGCCCCATGGCACCTCGAAGGACGAAGCGCCGGAGAGAAGCGCGATCGCCACCGGAACCGTTCGCTGCGTATCGGTCGAGATGAAGGTGAGCGCGAAGAGGAACTCGTTCCAGGCCGCGATGAAGGCGAGTAGCCCCGTCGTCACCATTGCCGGCCACAGCATCGGCATGAAGATGCGGGTGACGATGGCGAAGGGCGAGGCGCCATCCATGATCGCCGCTTCCTCGATGCCGGTCGGCAGGTCGCGCATGAAGGCTGTCAGCACCCAGACCGTGAAGGGCAATGTAAAGATCAGATAAGCGAAGACGAGCGACCACAGCGAATTATAGAGCCTGAACGCGCTGACCAGTTCGAACAGCCCGGCAAGCACGGCGACCTGCGGGAACATGGAGACGGACAGGATGGTGAAGAGGAGCAGCCGCCTGCCACGGAACCGGATGCGCGCCAGCGCGTAGGATGCGGTGACGCCGAGTGCCAGCGACAGCGCTACTGTCGCCGCCGCGACGATCAGGGAATTCAATATGTTGCGCGGGAAATGGCCGCCGCCGAGCACGGCGGCGTAATTGGCGAGCGAGAAGGAAGACGGCCAGTAGTCGACATGGAAGATCGCCTGGCCGGATTTGAACGAGGTGACGACCGCATAATAGAACGGGAAGACGGATTCCAGCACGATCCCCGCCACGAGCAGGTAGAAGGCGACGATGCGGATCGGTCCCGGCACCCTCATCGCCGCTCCTCCGGGTTCAGATTACCGAGCCGGATGAAGAGGATAGTCACCAGCGCGATGACGAGGAAAAGCAGCGTCGAGGCCGCCGAACCGTAAGCGAACTTGTCGAAATAGAAGAGATTCTGGCGCGCAAAGACCGACATGGTCTCAGTGTGCTCATTGTCGGGCGTCAGAACATAGATCAGGTCGAAGACGCGCAATGCGTCGAGCGTGCGGAAGATCACCGCGACCAGCATCGCCGGCCGGATGAGCGGCAGGGTGATCTTCCAGAACACTTTTATAGGATGGACGCCATCCACTCGTGCCGCTTCGTAGATATCGGCGGGTAGCATCTGGAGCCCGGCGAGGATGAGCAGCGCCATGAAGGGCGTCGATTTCCATATGTCCACGATCAGTACGGCCGCTAGCGCCGTGTCGGACGAGGCGGTCCAGGCGACCGGGTGGGAAAGGATGCCGATCTTCATCAGGAGATCGTTCAGGATGCCGAACTGGTCGTTCAGCATCCACGCCCACATCTTGGCCGAGACGATGGTCGGCACCGCCCACGGCACGAGCACGGCGGCGCGGACGACGCCCCTCCCCGGAAATTCGGCACTCAGCACCAGCGCAATGATCGTGCCGAAGACCGTCTCGAAGAAAACGGAGATGGCGGCGAATTTTATCGTGTTCCAAACGGCGGCCCACCAGAGCGGATCGACCAGTAGGCCGGACATGTAGCGGCGGCCGCTCTCCAGCGTCAGCACATGGAAATAGTTGCGGAAGCCGTCGAATTTCGCGGCATCGAGATTGTCGAGCGAGGCGTCGGTAAGACCGAACCAGATCGTGCGGGCAAGCGGCCACGCAGCGATCGCGGCAAGCACGATCAGCATCGGCGCCAGGAACAGGATGGCGGCGGTGCCGCGGCGGCGGGCGAAGCGCGCAAGGGCGGAACGCCCAAAGGAGGATCCGTTGGCGGGCGCGGCCGGCATCTACCAGCCTCCCGTCTTCAGGTCCGTCAACTGCGCCTTGAGGAGTTCGAGGTTGCCGGTCGCATCGCCCTCGCCGGATAGGGTGTTGTGGACAGCGGTCCAGAAATCCGAGGAGACCTCGTTGTATTTCGAACCCGTCGCCGCCGTCGGCCGCGCGACAGCGGCTTCCAGCACCTTCTTCCAGCGCGGGATGATCGGCTGCTTTTCCGCGATCTCCGGATCGTCATAGAGCGAGCGGAGTGTCGGCAAGCGCGAGCTTTTCAGTGCCCGGTATTTCTGCGCGTGCGCCGAGGTAAGGAAGAGGGCAAGTTCGATCGCCGCCTTCGGGTGTTTCGAATATTTCGAGACGGCGAGTGCCCAGCCGCCGAGTGTACCGGCCGGTTCTCCGCCCTCGCCTGCCGGTAGGGGTGCCGCGTCGAACTCGCCCCTGATCGGCGAGTCCTCGCCATTTCCGAGGGCATAGGCATAAGGCCAGTTGCGCATGAAGACGGCGTTGCCGCTCTGCCAGACGCCGCGCGATTCTTCCTCCTGATAGGCAAGCACGCCCGGCGGCGCGATGGTGCCGATCCAGGATTTCGCCTGTTCGATCGCCTTCTCGGCCTTCGGATTATCGACCGAGACCGTTCCGTCCGGCTCGACAACATGGCCGCCACCATGGGAGGCGACCCATTCGAGCGCATTGCAGGTCAGGCCCTCATAGGCCGCGCCCTGGAAGACAAAGCCCCACATCTTCGCATTGCCGGCGCGGCGCTCGCCCTCCATGACCGCCTTCGCCGTCGCGGCCATGTCGGCCCAATTCTTCGGCACCTCCTTGCCGTATTTTTCGAGCAGATCCTTGCGGTAGTAGAGGGCCGGCGCGTCGGCGAACATGGGGAGCGCGACAAGCCGGCCATCGACCGTCTGCGAATCGAGGATCGTCTTGAATTCGTCGGGCGCAATGTTCTTCGCATAGGGCACAAGATCGACGAATTGCGCTGCAAGCTGCGGCGCCCAGATGATGTCGGTCTGGTAGACATCGACATCGGCATCGCGCGCGGCAAGCCACAGGCGATATTGCGCGAACTGATCCGTCGAGGAGGACGGCATGGTGACGATATCGACGGTGTTGCCGGTCTTCTCGTGGAATTCCGCCAGAAGAGCCCGCATGTCATCCAGATCGTTGCCGACCGATCCGGTGACGATCGAAAGCTCTGCCGCGCGACTTGCCGCAAGGGGGATGATCGCGGCCATGAAAAGCACGGCGAAAACTTTCTTCCAGATCACCCGTCCTCTCCCGGCTTCCTCCTCGTGGTGCCACCACCGCCTGCCCTTCACTTAGGGCGAAGGTTGCACAGGGCGACCGGTAGGCGGGCGGGTGGAATTGGGCTAGGCTTCGCCAGAATTGCGAAACTGACCGGAGAACCGAGCGATGCTTCCCCTGTTCGACATGATCGCCAATGCGCAGAACGGCAACGGCATCGAGGCGCTGTCACGCCAGTTCGGCCTTTCGCAGCAGCAGACGCAGGCGGCCTTGCAGGCGCTTATGCCGGCCTTCAGCCAGGGCCTGAAGCGTAACGCCTCGGACCCCTATGGCATGGCGGATTTCATGAAGGCGATGGCGAGCGGCCAGCATGCCAAATATTTCGAGGACGCCGCGCGCGCCAATTCGCCGGAGGGAGTGGCCGAGGGAAACGGCATTCTAGGCCATTTGTTCGGCTCGAAGGATTTGAGCAATGCCGTCACCAGCCAGGCGGCACAGATGACCGGCATTGGCCAGAACATCCTTGCCCAGATGTTGCCGGTCATCGCCTCGATGGTCATGGGCGGGCTCTTCAAGCAGTCCACCGGACAAATGCCGGGTTCCGGCACGGGTGCCGGGGGCGGGCTTCTCGGCCAGATCATGGAGCAGATGATGCGTGGCGGTATGGGCGGTGCTGCGCCGAACACGCAGGCCTCGGCTCCGAGCGGCAGCGCGGGGGTGGAAAACCCCTTCGGCAAGATACTAGAAGGCATGTTCGGTGGTGCAGCTGGCCAGGCTGGCACAAGACAAACCAATCCGGGTGGCATGGGGGACATGGCCAACAATCCGTGGGGCAAGATGCTGGAGGACATGCTGGGCGGCGGGCAGGCCGGGCAGCCTTCTCAACCCTCGCCCGAGCCGCAGGCCAACCCGAGCGGCCGGCCGCGCAGTCCTTATGACGATCTGTTCGGCAAGATGTTCGAGGCCGGCAGCGAGGTCCGCGACGAGCATGAAAAGGCGATGGGCTCGATCTTCGACCAGTTCATGAAAGGGATGGACCGACGAGCGTGAAGCTGGGCGGCTTTCAGACTTCTGTCATCACTTTGGTGCGCCCTTCGAGGCTCCGCTTCGCTCCGCACGTCAGGATGAGGGTGGCTGGCGCCAACCTCCTGTCGTCATCCTAGGGCGGTGAAATCATTGCTATTCCAGCGAGGTAAAAGGCCGATTTGTGTCGCAATAACCGGCGGCAGATCCCCGGGACAAGCCCAAGGATGACGAAAGGCTGGCCCTATCACGGAATAGGGGCTTCCAACACGCGCTCCGCTAATGTCGGAAACTGGAATGACGAGCGAGCAGGCAATAAACAGAAAGCGCCGGGATTGCTCCCAGCGCCTCCCTGTCAATTCAGAACCACCGGGGGCGGCCCTGATGTTGACGGTCCGGAAAACACGCACTTTTTCAAGCACCATCTTCCGGAACCGCTCCTGCGCCGCCCTAAGGCTTCGCAGGGCGCGCCATCGAAAGACTACCGGCCTTCATGGCAGCATCGGTCCAACGCCAGCGTTTGCAACCGCTTCTCGTCGGCTCCCACCGGTCTCCGGCTATGCATCCTCCGGCGAACCGTCGAATGCCCTTCCGGGGCGGGTCTCCGGAACTCCCGAGGTTCGATCCGCCGACCAAACGAACCATCCATCGGGACCTGAGATGTTGAAGGCTAACCCGAAGAACGGGCTATGCCAATTGGCGCACCCCTGTGGAAAACGTGGTTAGCGGGCAAAAGCCAATAAAAAAGCCCGGCCCTTGGGGGGCCGGGCAGCGAGCAGGCAACCGGTGGGAGCCGGTAGGGGAGTGAGATGCCTGCGATCCTGTTCGGTGGTTCCGCCTCAGCAGACCTGACGTGCGGCGGCTTCGCGGGCGGATGCGATCGAGCCGAGGCAGGCGGTCGGGTCAATACCCAGCGGCGAGCGCACGGCCACGTGCAAATCGGAACGAGTAAGGCCGATATCAGCCAGTTCGACATCCGTCATGGCACCGAGGCGGTAAATCTCGCGGCGGTTTTTCAGTGCGCGGGCGAAGGCGAAGAAATGCTGAAGCGCACGCACGAAGATCACCGGGCGCGATGAAGCGGTCATCGGCAGGGCGGCGTGTTCGAGCGACGTCATTTCTCATTTCTCCTTCAGTGTGGCTGCGCCAACGAACTCGCGCGAAGCGCCGGGAGGATGCGCATGCCCGCGATCGTTCGCGCCTTTCGGTGGACCATCGGACTATGCCACCGCGCCATTGATTAGTCGAACGAATGTTTCTAATCTTTAGCATCAACTATTCTGATGGAAATTCACGATGGCCACGCCACTCGATCTCGACCAGCTCCAGACCTTCATCGCCATTGCCGACACCGGCAGCTTCACCAAGGCAGCCGACGGGGTGAACCGGACACAATCCGCCGTCTCCATGCAGATGCGGCGGCTCGAAGAGCGCATAGGCAAGCCGCTGTTCGAGAAGGAAGGCCGCACCAACAAGCTGACCGACGAGGGCGAGAGGCTGCTCGTCTATGCGCGCCGCCTGATGCAGCTCAACCGCGAGACACTTGCCGCTTTCGACGACACCCAACTCGAAGGGCATGTCCGCATCGGCACGCCGGACGACTATGCGGACCGCTTCCTGCCGGAGATCATGGCACGCTTCGGCCGTTCCAACCCGCGGGTGGAGCTTTCCGTGATCTGCGAGCCCAGCCCCAATCTCGACGCGCTGATCCGGCGCGGCGCGCTCGACATCGCGCTCGTCACCCAGAACGACGAGGTGCGGCATTCCGAAGTGGTGCGGCGCGAGCCTCTTCTGTGGGTATCGTCGGCCAACCATTCGACGCACGAGGCAGAGGTGCTGCCGATGGCTTTCGGCCGGACGGGCTGCATCTGGCGGCAGGCGGCGTGCGACAGGCTCGACAGCATGGGGCGCGATTATCGCGTGCTCTTCACAAGCTGGTCGGCGACGGTCGTGGCAGCAGCGGTTCTGTCGGGGCTCGCCATCTCCGTTCTGCCCGAATGCGCCCTCAGGCCGGGCATGCGCGTGCTGGGCGAGGCAGACGGATTCGGCCGCCTGCCGGATTGCCAGATCGGCATCATGCGCGGCCATACGGGCCATACCGAGATCGTCGAAGCGCTGGCGCGGCATATCGCCGAAAGCCTCGACAACATCTCGGTTCCGACGCCCGACGAGACCGGCAGTTTCGATTTCGCCGCCTTCACCGCGGCGCGCGGGCGGCGACTGAGGCCGAGCCACGTCCTGCCGGGATGGTAAGGTCCAAACAGCGGCGCTTCGTTCGTGAAGTAATCTCGCGGTAAGCCATCCGGCATATCATGCGCCGCTACCGTGCAGGGGGGCGCGATGAAACCGTTCTGGCGTTATGCGATCGAGAAGCCGCAATGGCTCGCGGCGATCATGGCAGTAGCCCTTGCCCTGCTGCCGGTGGCGGTCTGGCTCGACCTGAGAAATCTCTCCGACACGGGCCTGTCCACCGAAGCGCGTACGCTGAACGGCGTGTTCAACGACATCCGCGGCTACTACGCCGACAACATCGTCGCCAGGGTCCAGGGCTTCAAGGGAGACAGCATCGCCGCCCATAATTACAAGAACATTCCAGGCGCGATCCCGATACCGGCCACGCTTTCGCTGGAACTGGGGACCATCGTGGGCAAGCATGGCGAGAACATCGGTTATCGCTTCGTGTCCGACCTTCCCTTCGTGGGTCGCGCCCCGCACAAGCTCGACGCCTTCGAGAAGAATGCACTCGCCGAATTCCGCGCCAAGCGCGACCCGGATATGATCCTGACCTCGATCTCGGGCTCCGTATTCCAGCGGCAAATCCGCATGGCGGTTCCGGTGGTCATGAGCCAGCCCTGCGTCGCCTGCCATAATTCGCATCCCGACAGCCCGAAGCGCGACTGGAAGGTAGGCGACGTGCGCGCGATCCAGGAAATCACTGTCCATCAGCCGATCGCCAGCAATCTATATTCGTTCAGATATCTTCTGGCCTACCTCGCCTTCGGCGGCCTGTTCGCGGTCGCTTTCTCCAGCGTGCAGTGGCGGCAGGCCAAGCATTTCCGCAAGATGAATCATGAGCTCGAGGAGGCCAACAGCTTCCTCGCATCCGTCTCGATGAAGATATCGAAATACCTGTCGCCGCAGATCTACAAAAGCATTTTCAGCGGCGAGAAGGACACCACGATCTCGACCGAACGCAAGAAGCTCACGATCTTCTTTTCCGATATCAAGGATTTCACCGAGATGTCGGAGCACCTCCAGCCGGAAGAGCTCACGAGCCTCCTCAACGAATATTTCACGGAGATGTCCGTCATCGCCCAATCCTACGGCGCGACGGTGGACAAGTTCATCGGCGATGCGATCCTT
>JBDZVC010000546.1:0-2524 GCA_040255475.1 Phyllobacteriaceae bacterium
GCTTCCCACCGTCATATGCGCATCCCTTCGCGACTCAACAGCCCCGCGCCGCAATTACCATAATATATGTCGAAATCAGGACGATGCTCGTCTTTTCTATTCACTGAAGGATTCGAAGAAGTCCTTCATGCGACTGAAGAAGCCGCTGGACTGGGGGCTATTCTCCTTGGAAGAGAGCTGTTCGAACTCCTCGAGCAGTTCGCGCTGACGCCGGGTCAGGTTCTGCGGCGTCTCGACCGCGACCTGGATATAGAGATCGCCCATTTGCGACTGGCGCAGCACCGGCATGCCCTTGCCTTTCAGGCGGAACTGACGGTCATGCTCCGTGCCCTCGGGTACCTTCACGCGGGTCTGGGTGCCGTCGAGCGTGGCGACCTCGAAGGAGCCGCCGAGGGCTGCCGTCGTCATCGAGATCGGCACGCGGCAATAAAGGTCCGCCCCGTCGCGCTGGAAGAATTCATGCGGCTTGACCGACAGGAAGATGTAGAGGTCGCCGGATGGACCGCCGCGCAGGCCCGCCTCGCCCTCGCCGGCAAGCCGGATGCGCGTGCCGTCCTCGATGCCGGCCGGAATGTTGACCGAAAGCGAGCGCTCCTCCATCACCCGTCCGTTGCCGGAACATTTCGGGCAGGGGTCCTTGATCGTCTGACCGCGCCCCTGGCATTGCGGACAGGTGCGCTCGATGGAGAAGAAGCCCTGGGCCGCACGGACACGGCCCGAACCGGAGCAGAGCGGACAGGTGGAAGGCTGGGTGCCCGGCTTGGCGCCGGAACCGGAGCATTCGGAACATTGCACCGAAGTCGGCACGCGGATCTGGGCCGTCTTGCCGGAATAGGCCTCCTCCAGCGATATCTCCATATTGTAGCGCAGATCGGCGCCGCGTTCCCGGCCGCCGGAAGAGCGGCGCTGGCGGCCGCCCATCATCTCGCCGAAAATGTCCTCGAAGATATCGGCGAAGCCGCCGGCCGCGAAGCCGTTCGCCGCGCCACGGCCCATGCCGCCATTCTCGAACGCGGCATGGCCGAAGCGGTCATAGGCGGCGCGCTTCTGCGGGTCCTTCAGGACCTCGTACGCCTGGTTGATTTCCTTGAATTTGTGCTCGCAGGCCTCGTCGCCCGGGTTGCGGTCCGGGTGGAACTGCATGGCGAGCTTGCGAAAGGCCGCTTTCAGTTCCTTCTCGCCACACCCTTTGGAAACACCGAGTGTTTCGTAAAAGTCAGCCTGCATTTCCAATTGCCCGCTTCCTCATCGCTGCCGGCGCTACCTGACCCCTCGCGCCAGCATTTAGCCCCGATTTAGTAAGCCGGGAGCCGAAATGCCATAATTGCGGGCGCTTGCGGAGCTATTTTTGGCCGCTATCGGTGGATTTCCCCTGCACGATGCATGATGTCCACGATCCCAGGACCGATGCAATGGAGAATCCGGCCGCAAAACCCCCAATGTGAAAAGAGCCCGGCATAGACCGGGCTCTCCGTTGAAGTTCCTTCAGGCGATCAGGCCGACTTCTTGTTCTCGTCGTCGTTGATCTCCTCGAAGTCGGCGTCGACCACGTCGTCGCCGGACGCCTTGGCATCGGCCTCGGCATCCTTATTCGCCGCCTCGGCCTGCTGCGCCTCGTACATGGCCTGGCCGAGTTTCATCGACACTTCGGCAAGCGTCTGCGTCTTGGCCGTGATGTCGTCGGCGTCTTCGCCCTCGGCGGCGGATTTCAGGCTGGCGATCGCATCCTCGATGGCCTTGCGGTCATCGGCGGAGACCTTGTCACCATAGTCCTTGAGCGACTTCTCGGACGAATGGACCAGCGCCTCGGCCTGGTTCTTGGCCTCGACCAGCGCGCGCCGCTTCTTGTCGGCATCGGCATTGGCTTCGGCATCCTTGACCATCTTCTCGATGTCGGCGTCGCTCAAGCCTCCGGAGGCCTGGATGCGGATCTGGTGCTCCTTGCCGGTGCCCTTGTCCTTGGCCGAGACGTTGACGATGCCGTTGGCGTCGATGTCGAAGGTGACCTCGATCTGCGGCACGCCGCGCGGGGCCGGCGGGATGCCGACCAGATCGAACTGGCCGAGCAGCTTGTTGTCGGCCGCCATCTCGCGCTCGCCCTGGAAGACGCGGATCGTCACCGCGCCCTGATTGTCCTCGGCGGTGGAGAAGGTCTGCGACTTCTTGGTCGGGATCGTCGTGTTGCGCTCGATCAGCCGCGTGAACACGCCACCCAGCGTCTCGATGCCGAGCGACAGCGGCGTCACATCGAGAAGCAGAACGTCCTTGACGTCGCCCTGCAGCACGCCGGCCTGGATCGCAGCACCCAGCGCCACGACCTCGTCCGGGTTGACGCCCTTGTGCGGCTCCTTGCCGAAGAAGTTCTTCACCACTTCCTGTACCTTCGGCATGCGGGTCTGGCCGCCGACGAGGACCACCTCGTCGATCTCGCCCGCCTTTACGCCGGCATCCCTGAGCGCGGCCTTGCAGGGCTCGATCGTGCGCTGGACGAGATCGTCCACCAACTGCTCGAACTTGGCGCGGG
>JBDZVC010000547.1:0-2520 GCA_040255475.1 Phyllobacteriaceae bacterium
TGAGCGCGATCAGGCCGAGATACATGAGGAACAGCACGAAGACGGAAGTGAGCCGCGCGTCCCAGACCCACCACGTGCCCCACATCGGCTTGCCCCAGATCGAGCCGGTGACCAATGCCAGGAAGGTGAAGGCCGCCCCGATAGGCGCGGCCGATTTCAGCGCTACGTCAGCCAGCGGATGCCGCCAGACCAGAGTGCCGAGCGCCGAAACCGCCATCAGCGTGTAGCAGAGCATGGCGAGCCACGCAAAGGGCACGTGGATATACATGATCCTGACCGTCAGACCCTGCTGGTAGTCCGCCGGCGCGTTGAAGCTCGCCCATAGGCCGACGGCGAGGATGATGGCCGACAAGCCGCCCAGCCAGGGCACCAGCCGGTCGGCCAGCGCCATGAACCGTGTCGGGTTGGCGAAGTCGCTTAAGCGTCCGATGCCGATGGTGGTGTCGCTCATGTCCGAAACATAGCCTTAGGAGGCCGAAACGGCAATCAACCGGCCACATACACTCTGTCGCACGACAGCGCTTGTTTCATCCCTATATTGACTGTGACCGTCACATCGAAAATCCGCCGCCAGGGTGGGGCAGCCGTGATGACCATACCGCCTGCGCTACTGAAGCTTATGGATGTCGGCGTTGGAACGGAGGTATCGCTGAGTGTGGCTGAAGGCGAGTTGATCGTCCGGCCGATAAGTTCCTCGCGGAAACGGTTTTCGCTCGCCGAGTTATTGCAGGGAGTTGAGGCCGTCGCAGAGTTGAACGCCCGAACCACCTGGGCGCGTGACGGTGAACCCATGGGCCGCGAACTGGGCTGATGGTTCGCAGTAATGTTCCTCGCCGCGGCGACATCTACTGGATCGATCCCAACCCGGTTTCTGGCCGGGAAATGAAGGACCGGCATTGTTTCGTTGTCATCACGCCGAAAGAGATGAACGCCCTTGGTGTTTGCATGACCGTTCCGGTCATCACCGGCGACGCATTCACACGCAATGTCGGGCTTGCCGTTCCGATAACGGGGCATGACACGAGCGGTGTAGCGGTCTGCAATCAGGTGCGGAGTTTCGATATCGAAGCTCGCACCCGCTCAGGCTCGGCGCGCCTTGTCGAAAAGCTCGATCAATCGACGACAGACGAGATCGTCGCCCGCGTCCTCAGCGCCATTGATCCGGCACCGTGATCCGAACCACGAATTCTTGCTGCTTCAGCAAGACAATCGGAAATGCCCGCGAACTTGCCTCAGGCCGGGATCATCGCGTTTTCGAGCGTCACCAACTGGTGCAGGAACTCCTCGAGCTTGGTCCGGTGCTCGGGGCTCTCCGCCTGCGAGATGGCGTCGCGCGTCTCCTGAACGCGGCGGCCAAGATCGGCGCGGTCGAGATCGTTCTCATGCACGGAGAATTCCGCGAGCAGCGTGCAGGAATCCGGCAATATGTCGACAAAGCCGCCATAGACGACGTAGCGCTCGGTGCGGCCGTCCGTGGTCTTCACGGTGACCAGCCCCGGCCGCATCGTGGTCATCACCGGCATGTGGCGGGCGAGCACCGTCATCTCGCCCTCCTTGCCGGGGACGATGACGGATTCGACTTCCTCGGAGACGAGGAGCTTTTCCGGCGAGACCAGTTCGAACTTGAAGGATTCAGCCATGGCGTATTAGCGAATAGCGAAATAGCGAATAGCGAATAGCGAAGGAAATTCGCATAAGCTTTCGACCAATCCTATTCGCTACTCCCTATTCGCTCTCTTACGCCGCTTCAGCGGCCAGCTTCTCGGCCTTCTCGACGGCTTCCTCGATGGTGCCGACCATGTAGAACGCCGCTTCCGGCAGATGGTCGTATTCGCCGTTGCAGAGGCCCTTGAAGCCCTTGATCGTGTCGGCGAGATCGACCAGCTTGCCCGGCGAGCCCGTGAACACCTCAGCCACGAAGAAGGGCTGCGACAGGAAGCGCTCTATCTTGCGGGCGCGCGCCACCGTCATCTTGTCCTCTTCGGAAAGCTCGTCCATGCCCAGGATCGCGATGATGTCCTGCAGCGCCTTGTAACGCTGAAGCGTCGACTGCACGAGACGCGCCGTCTGGTAGTGCTCCTCGCCGACGACCATCGGGTCGAGCATGCGCGAGGTGGAATCGAGCGGGTCCACCGCAGGATAGATGCCCTTCTCCGCGATCGAACGCGACAGCGTGGTCGTCGCGTCGAGGTGGGCGAAGGACGTCGCCGGCGCCGGGTCGGTCAGGTCGTCCGCCGGCACGTAGATGGCCTGCACCGAGGTGATCGAGCCCTTGGTGGTGGTCGTGATGCGCTCCTGCAGCGCGCCCATGTCGGTCGCGAGCGTCGGCTGATAGCCCACGGCCGAGGGAATGCGGCCGAGAAGCGCCGACACTTCCGAACCCGCCTGGGTGAAGCGGAAGATATTATCCACGAAGAACAGCACGTCCTGACCCTGATCGCGGAAGTACTCGGCGACGGTGAGGCCGGTCAGGCCGACGCGGGCGCGCGCTCCGGGCGGCTCGTTCATCTGGCCATAGAC
>JBDZVC010000548.1:0-2519 GCA_040255475.1 Phyllobacteriaceae bacterium
GCGAGAAGCGGACGGCGCTCGCCGCCGCCGTCACCAGCTATCGCGGCCGCTCGGCGCTGCGCGAGGTGGCGAAGGCCATGGGCCTGTCGGACGATGTCCGCAGCGCGCTCTCAGGCTCGATCTGGGGCTGGTCGACCTCCGGCGTCGGCGAGAAGGAGGCCAAGGCCGCCGGCATCGACCTCGCCGACCCGACGACCCGGCACGTCGTCACCCGCGTCAACGAGATCATCGGGTTCCCCCGCCACCTGACGCAGCATGTCGGCGGCTTCGTCATAACCAAGGATCGGCTCGACGAGATCGTCCCCATCGTCAAGACGGCGATGGAATCCCGCAAGATGGTGGAATGGGACAAGGACGATCTCGACGCGGTCGGCATCCTCAAGGTCGATGTGCTGGCGCTCGGCATGCTCTCCTGCCTGAAGCGCGCTTTCAATCTTCTTGAGGATCGCTATCACAGGCGTGACGATTACGGCCGGCGCCTTACCCTAGCGACGATCCCCCAGAAGGATTCCCGGGTCTACGACATGATCTGCCGCGCCGACACACTCGGCGTCTTCCAGATAGAAAGCCGTGCGCAGATGTCCATGCTGCCAAGGCTCCGTCCGCGGAAATTCTACGATCTCGTCATCGAGGTGGCAATCGTCCGCCCCGGGCCGATACAGGGCGACATGGTGCACCCCTATCTCCGCCGGCGGATGGGAAAGGAGAAGGTCGACTATCCGAGCGACCAGTTGAAAGCCATCCTGGAAAGGACGCTCGGCGTCCCGCTTTTCCAGGAACAGGCCATGAAGATCGCCATCGACGCCGGCGGCTTCACTCCCGGCGAGGCCGACCAATTGCGGCGCGCCATGGCGACCTTCCGGCGCAACGGCACGATCGAGCTGTATGAAAAGCGGATGATCGAGGGCATGGTCGGCAACGGCTATCCGGAAGAATTCGCCCAGCGCTGCTTCAACCAGATCAAGGGTTTCGGCGATTACGGCTTCCCCGAGAGCCACGCCGCCTCTTTCGCGCTCCTCGTCTATGCCTCCTCGTGGTTCAAGACATTTTATCCCGACGTGTTCTGCGCCGCGATCCTGAATTCACAGCCGATGGGTTTTTATCAGCCGGCGCAGCTTGTCCGCGACGCGCGCGATCATGGCGTCGAGATCCGCGGAGTCGACATCAACCATTCCGTCTGGGACTGCACGCTGGAGGAAGCCGATTTCGATCCCGGCCGCATCCATCCGCGCCATGCCGAAATGCGGGAGACCATCCTGACGAGAAACGCCGTTCGCCTCGGCTTCCGGCAGGTCAAGGGACTTTCCAAGGATCGGATGGTCGCTTTTGTCGAACGCCGTGGCGACGGCTACGATTCGGTACGTGACGTCTGGCTCCGTTCCGGCCTCGATGTCGACGAGATCGAGAAACTCGCCGAGGCTGATGCCTTCCGGTCCATCGGGCTTGGCCGGCGCGAGGCGCTGTGGGCGGTGAAAGCGCTGGACCGGAAGGCCGCCGTCGAATTCCTGCCGCTCTTCGACCGCCCGAACCTTGCCTTGCGCGACCATGAACCGGCAACCACCCTGCCCGCCATGCCGCCCGGCGAGCATGTCATCCACGACTATCGCATGCTGGGCCTCTCGCTGAAGGCGCATCCCGTCTCCTTCCTGCGCGAGCGGCTCGACGCGGCCGGGATAACGCCCAGCGCGCATCTCCCTTCGGTGCTGGACGGCAGACGCATCTGGGTCGCCGGCCTCGTGCTTGTCAGACAGCGGCCGGGCAACGGGAAGGCGATCTTCCTGACGCTGGAGGACGAGGGCGGCATCGCCAACATCATCGTCTGGGAAAGGCGGTTCTCGCGCTATCGTTCGGTGGTCATGGGCTCCCGCTTCATCCGGGTGCGTGGGCGCGTGCAATCGGAATCGGGCGTCATCCACATCATCGCCGAGCACATCGAGGACCTGACGCCGTGGCTCAGCGAATTGTCCGAGGGTTTCCGGGCGCTCGACAGTCTTTCCGGTGCCGACGAGATCAAAAAACCGACGAGCGACGGGCGCTATCGCCGCCCTGCCGCACCTATTCGCGCGCTGCCGGCGCTCGAACGCGACTATGAGACGCTTGCCGACGAGACACGAAGGGTCATGCCGAAAGGCCGCAACTTCCAATGACCGGCATTTCCCCTGCCGCCGGCCCGATCGTAACCTTGTTGCAAGGCGCGGCGTCCTCGCCTCTCGAAAGCCGCGATGCGAACCGCTATATGGCGCGGATGGCAAGAATATACCAAACCCGCGCCTGGCAGGACCAACTCTCGCCGTCCATCGACGAAATGGAACTCATGGCGCTCGAAGCATATGCCCACCTGCCGGAAGGATTCCGCACGCTGACGGGCGAGATCGTCATCCAGGTCTCGGAATTCCCGACCGACGAGATCATGGATGATCTCGCGCTGGAAACGCCGTTCGACCTGCTCGGCCTCTTCGAGGGGCGCGGGATCGCCGAGCGCTGGAACCCGCAGACCGGCGAAGGCCCGAACCGCATCA
>JBDZVC010000096.1:0-13465 GCA_040255475.1 Phyllobacteriaceae bacterium
AATAGCCGATGGCGCAGATCCTGGACGAGATCGAAGGCTGCGTGCCGGCGCTCCGGCGTTATGCGCGCGCGCTGACCCATGATCGCGACCAGGCCGACGATCTCGTCCAGGATTGCCTGGAACGAGCGATCCGCAAGCGCGGCTTGTGGCGCCCCTCGGGCTCGGTTCGCTCCTGGATGTTCCGGATACTCCTGAACATCCATCGCAACGATCTGAGGCGAATGCGGCGGGCGCCCGTTTCGCTCTCGCTCGACATACTGCCGGGCGACCCTGCCAGCCCCGATGCACAACCCGGCCGGCTGGCGCTGGCCGAGACCGCACGGGCGATGCAGGCGCTGCCGCTCGATCAGCGCGAAGCGCTCCTTCTCGTCGCCGTGGAGGAGATGAGCTATGCAGAGGCCGCGTCCGCGCTCTCCATTCCCGTCGGCACGCTGATGTCACGGCTGGCGCGGGGACGGACTGCCCTGCGCCAGATGACGGAAGCGGGCGCACCGAAGCTGAGGTCCGTGAAATGAACCGCGAGCAGCGCAAGATCACCGAATACGATCTGCACGCCTATGCGGACGGCGCGCTGGAACAGGCCGCGCGCGCGGCAGTCGAGGCCCATATCAGGCAGGATCCATCGGCAGCGGAGGACGTGGCGTACTGGCGGCGTCAGAACGAAGCCCTCCGGAAGCTCTACGGCAATGTCGCTGCCGAGCCTGTGCCACCCCGTCTCGACGCCTATCGCATCGAGCGGGAAAGCCGGACGAACGCGGGCCACTGGATCCGCATGGCCGCCGTGGCCGTACTGCTGGTCGCGGCAGGCGGTACCGCCGGCTGGTACGGACGCAACGTCCTCGTTCCGCCCGCTCCGCTCCAGCAGAGCCTGGTGGACGAAGCGATGGAAGCGCACCGGATCTATTCCAACGAGGTGGTCCACCCGGTCGAGGTACGCGCCAACGAGAAAGACCATCTTCGGGCGTGGCTTTCGAAGCGCCTCGACCGTGCACTCACCATTCCTGACCTCAGGGCGGAAGGGCTCAACCTCGTTGGCGGACGGCTCCTGCCGGCAGCGAACGGGCCTGCCGCCCAGTTCATGTATGAAGACGATGCCGGCCATCGGGTGACGCTCTATATCGTTCCGGCGAAAGAAGGCCGGGAAACGTCCTTCCGCTATGCCACGCTCGATCAACTGGAAGCGTTCTTCTGGACCGATGAGGCCGTCAGTTGCGCGCTTGTCGGTCAACTACCACGCGACCGGCTGCATGAGATCGCCACGCAGACATACAAGCAACTGGGCTAGGCGTCGCCATGTGGCGCAACAGCAGGGAAACCTTCGGCTTCGTGGCGATCGCCTTTCACTGGACGATCGCACTGCTTTTCTTCGGCCAGATTGCACTCGGCTTCCTCACCCAGGAAGTGGCGAACAGGCCACGCCTGCAATTCGAGCTTTATCAATGGCATAAATCGATCGGCTTCCTCATCCTGGCACTTGCCCTGTCGCGGATCGGATGGGCGGCTTCGGGCACCCAACCCGAACCGATCGCGGGGACGCCGCCATGGGAAGCATTTGCAGCCCATGTCGCTCATCTCCTGCTTCTGGCGTTGACGGTCATCGTGCCGCTGACCGGCTGGATGATCGCCTCGGCCTCGCCCTTGCGGATACCAAGCTTCGCCTTCAACCTCGTCGTCGTACCCGACCTGCCGCTGACGCGATCGGATGCCGCAGAGGCTTTCTGGTCACGGCTGCATGCGCTTTTGGCTTATGGCGGCGGGGCTCTGGCGCTCGCCCATGCCGGCGCCGCTATTCACCACCACATCATACGGAGTGATACGACGCTTTCCCGCATGCTCGGTATTTGAAGGACGGCCAAGTCCGTAGCCGCCGGAAGGAATCCGGCCCAACCGCAGGCATACGGCCATAAATAATCGGGGGCTCGACGCTGCCTCGGCTCAACTCGGATCCGCATGAAACCCTTGGGAAACATGGTACGGTTGGCTGGGATCGAACCAGCGACCTCCGGATCCACAATCCGGCGCTCTAACCAGCTGAGCTACAACCGCACAACGCAATCGCGACCTGCGCGAAGCCGATGCCCGCGTCATTAAGAGCAAAGCCGAGTTTTTTCAAGGCCAATTGCCAAGGCTCTCAAAGGCGCTGTCTGAAGGCAAAGAAAAAGGCCGGGGGAGGACCGGCCTTAGTTTGCGGCTCCGATATTTGGGAACCTCGGAGCCGACTACGCCGCGCGGTGGGAGGAACCGCGACGGGTAACGGTCAAGCGTTACGCGACCTTCAGCTCGCTGAAGGACTTCTCAAAGATGTCCTTGACCGGCTTCACGACCTCTTCGGTGGCCTTGGCCGATGCCGACTGGAGTTCCTTGGCCTGGTTAACGGCCAGTTCGACGCGCTTACGCAGGTAAGAGGTCTGCAGCTCGAACAGTTCCGAAACCGAAGCGGCGCCGACCAGCGACTCGAGGTGAGCGAAATCAGTCTCGGCATTGGCGCGGAGCGCGGCGATGGTCTTCAGCGACAGTTCGCTGCCGGCCGACTTGGCCGTCTCGAAGCTCGTCTCAAGCGCCTTCTGGGCATTCTCGGCGCCGGTCTTGAACTTGGCATAGGCCTCCTTCGACTGCTCGACGCCCTTCTCGGTGAAGGCGCGGAACTGGTCGGTCGCCTTGCTCGCGTCAAAGCTCGGGAATTCGATAGTTTCGCTTACTTTCTCGGTCTTAGCCATGAAACTCGTCCTTTCGTGTTGCTCTCGCCTGATCTTGCTGATCCTGCTCCGTGGGCGACACTGGATCGACCTTCGGGGCGACATTTGGGGCCGGCGCTTGCTCCTGGCCAGCATATAGGCATAGTTTTTGTGCATTGCAACATTTTTTTCGCAATGCAGCATTCCAGCCCGTTAACCACGCGGTTGAAAAAGGATTTTGATGGCCACGCCTCTTTGTGGACGCGGTTGCACGTTCCACTTATTAACGGAATATTAGCCAAACCGCGGGAGCAAAACCGGGTCAGCTTATGGGATCGAGCCAGTATTCCTTCATGGACATCGTGGTTCTGGACGAAATCCGGAGCCGCTTTGCAGATGGCGACGCGCTCGTCGTCCTGTCCACCGATCTCGGCGAGGTGCTTTGGGCGAACGGGCCCGGCGCGCGGCTTTTCGGCTATCGCGACATCGCGGGAATTATCGGCGCGGCCCCGAAAATGGGACTGCCCGCCGAGCGCCAGATTTCGTCGACGCCGGGTTACCCGGATATCGGGCGCGACCGATCGATCGCCGTCCGCATCGCCAATGGCTTCACCAGTCGCGTCGTCAATCTGCTTGCCTCCGGCATCGCCATGCCGGACGGTGATCAGGCGATCCTGCTCGCGGCGGCGGCCGGCGAACAGACTTCCGCGAATGCCGGCGAACGAGCCGGCCGCGCGATAGAAGGCTTTGGCGAAGAGGGCCAGTTCACCGCGCTGGTGGATGGAGAAGGAAGGATCGTCGCCGCCTCGCCGAACTTCGCGTCTCTTGCGATGGACGAGGGGACACTGCTCGGCCTCATCCGGGAAGCACGGGGTTCCGATCGTCTGGTGAAGCGGCGTATCCCGGTCCGCGCGCTCATGATGCCCGCCGGCATGGCGCGCCTGACCGACGAACCGGCAACACATCTCCTCGTCGTCGTGGACGATGGTGAGGAGCAGGCGGCGCCGAAAGCCGAAGCGACCCCTGCTCAAGCGCCCGTTCCGGCGCCGACTGCTCTGGAATCCGTCAAACCGGTTGCACCGGCCGACCAAGCCATCGCAGCCGAAGACAAACCGGTATTGTCCGAAGACATGCCGTCTTTCGAACAGCCGTCCGACGGCAAGGTAGCGCAGGACGGGGCCGAGCAAGGTCCGGTCGACCGCTGGTATTTCCTTCATGACGAGGAAAACGAGCGGGAGCCCGATGCCATGTCCGAACCGGCTGCCCCGCCCGCAACAGCGCCATCGACACCTTCGCGCAAGGCGGCACTTGGTACCACGCCGGTGAAATTCGTCTGGCGTACGGGTGCCGACGGCCGTTTCACTTCGATCTCCGACGAATTCGCGGCGGCGCTCGGCGACGCCTCGGCCGACGTCATCGGCCGCTCGTTCGGAGAAATCGCGCAAGCCTTCGGATTCGACAAGGATGGCGAGATATCCGGACTGCTCGAGCGGCGCGACACATGGTCGGGCCGCTCCATCCTGTGGCCGGTCGCCGGGACGGACATGCGCGTGCCGGTGGATCTTGCCGCGCTACCGATCTACGGGCGCGACCGTAGCTTCGAAGGGTTCCGCGGCTTCGGCGTCGCGCGCATGGTCGATGCGGTGGCGACGCCCGTGCCGGAAACGGCTGCTCCGCAGGCCAAGAAGGCTGTTCCGGATGGAGACGAGCCACCCGCGTCTAAAACTGCCGAAGGCGAAGTTTCAATGCCGGCAGCGGAAGAGGCCGCAAAAGAGAATGCCGACCCCTTCAAGGGCGAGGTCCCGGCGCTGGCCATCGTGCCGAAGCCGGAGCGGCGTTACAGCGACAAGATCATCCGGCTGGCCGAGCACCGGCCGGCACCGCCGACCGAAGAGGGCCTGTCGCAGACAGAGCGCAACGCCTTCCGCGAGATCGGCGCGCGCCTGAGAAAAGAGAGCGATAAGCGCGGGGCTACGGAGCAAATCGAAGCCGCTATTGAAAAAGGCGCGGGCGAAAAAGCAACCGACGCAGACAAGGTCCTGCCGATCGTACGGGAGAGTTTCGGCAAGCGCGACTGGCTGAAGTTCTCCGAACCACAAACGGTGCAACCCGACGACAATACCGAAGATGCGCCGAAATCGGCGGAGACCGGCAGCGTCCAGGATGACACGGTCGAAGAAGCCGGCCTGCCCGAGCATATCGAGGTGGAATCCGCGCCGGACGATGCCGACGATCTGGCAAGCTCGGCGGAGTCGCAAGGCGCCGAAGACATACCCGCGGCCGACGCCTCCGAGCACGATACGGTCGGGACAGTGCCTGCGGGTGACGAAGCCGGGACTATCGATTCCATCGAGGAGGGCGGAGCTTCGGAGCCGAAGGCGGAAATCGGTGCGGCCGAAAGCCGTGCACATGCCGAGGAGCCGGAACCGGCGACCGAGCAAGAGCCGGTCATCCCTTCGGCTTTCGTATCCCCGGGATCCGATGCGGGAGAGGCCGCGGCCGAGCCGGACCTTTATCGGTCGATCCTGTCGAAGCTGCCGACACCGGTGCTCGTCCATTCCGGTGACGAACTCCATTACGCCAATGGCGAATTCCTGCGGCTGACCGGCTATCCGTCCCTCGAGGCGATCGATGCGGCCGGCGGGCTGGGCGAGCTTTTCGCCGATCCCTATGATGCCGAGGACGAGGCGGGCGGCCGCAAGCTATGCCTCAGGAAGGCGGGCGGCGCGACGGCGCCGGTCGAGGCGCATCTGCAATCGGTGCCATGGAAGGGCGGCAAGGCGTTGATGCTGGCGCTGAGGCCCGTCTTGCAGCAGCCTGAACGGGAGACGTCGGCGGAAATCCGGCAACTCCCCCTCTCCCTGGCCATATCCGAAGCGAAGGCCGACGCCGAAACGAAGAGCGAGCCCGACGCACGGCTGGAAGAGCTTCGCACCATCATCGACACCGCGACAGACGGCGTGGTGCTCATCTCGCCGGAAGGGACGATCCGCTCGATCAGCCGGCCCGCCGAGGCGCTTTTCGGCTTCGACAGCGACGAGGTCGCCGGCAAGCCGTTTGCCGCGCTCTTCGCCATCGAGAGCCAGCGGGCCGCGCAGGATTACCTGAACGGCCTTTCGGACAATGGCGTTGCCAGCGTGCTGAATGACGGGCGCGAGGTCATCGGCCGCGAGGCGCAGGGCCGCTTCATCCCGCTTTTCATGACGATCGGCCGCCTGCCCGAAGACAATGGCTTCTGCGCCGTGCTGCGCGACGTGACGCAGTGGAAGCGCGCCGAGGAGGAACTGACGCAGGCGCGCTCCCAGGCCGAAATCGCTTCCTCGCAGAAGACGGAATTCCTGGCGCGCGTCAGCCATGAGATCCGCACGCCGCTCAACGCCATCATCGGCTTTTCGGAACTGATGATCGACGAGAAGTTCGGGCCGGTCGGCAACGACCGCTACCGGGACTATCTGCGCGACATCAACCGCTCGGGCAATCACGTGCTCGACCTGGTCAACGACCTGCTGGACATCTCCAAGATCGAGGCGGGCGAGCAGGAGATGAACTACGAGGCGGTGTCGCTCAACGACACGCTCGCCGAGACGGTGGCCATGATGCAGCCGCAGGCAAATCGCGAGCGCGTCATCATCCGCTCGAGCTTCCCTTCGCGCCTGCCGGAAGTCGTCGCCGATCTCAGGAGCGTCAGGCAGATCGCGCTCAATCTTCTGTCGAACGCCGTCCGCTATACGCAGGCAGGCGGGCAGGTGATCGTCTCGACCTCCTACGAGACGAACGGCGATATCGTCATGCGCGTACGCGACACGGGCATCGGCATGAGCCCTGCCGAAATCGAACAGGCCATGAAGCCTTTCAAGCAGGTCAATACGCTGAGGCGGCCGCGCGGCGACGGCACCGGGCTCGGCCTGCCCTTGACCAAGGCGATGGTCGAGGCGAACCGCGCCCGCTTCTCGATCTCCTCGACGCCGGGTACCGGGACGCTGGTGGAAGTCACCTTCCCATCCACGCGCGTGCTGGCGGATTGACGGCCGAGAGCCGTCCGGTACCAGCCCGGCCTTATCCGGAACAAGAAAAAGGCGCCTTGCGGAGGCGCCTGAAGTTAAATGCTGTCACAATGGGGTATGGGGCGAATTCAGCCTCGGGGACCGTTCCACTGCGGACTTATCCCCAAGTCACCCGTGACTATCGGCGCCATTCGTTAACAGATACTTACCTGGCGGCAAGGAATCTTACCAAACTGTTTCATCCCCGAAATCGAGGTAAATAACGCGGCAGGGAATTATTAACCCTGGTTCCGATGCTCACACCTGCAGTTCGGGGATGTCCTTGTAGAGCTCCAGTGCTTCCGGATTGGCAAGCGCTTCCTTGTTCTTCACTCTCCGGCCATGAACCACGTCGCGCACGGCAAGCTCGGTGATCTTGCCGGATTTGGTGCGCGGAATGTCGCGGACGGCGACGATCTTCGCCGGGACATGGCGCGGGCTGGCGCCCGACCGTATCCTGGCGCGGATGCGCTGTTCGAGTTCCTTGTCGAGCGTCACGCCCTCGGCCGGCCGTACGAACAGGACGACGCGCACATCGTCGTCCCAATTCTGACCGATGCAGATGGCCTCGGCGATCTCCGGCATCTGTTCGACCTGGTTGTAGATCTCCGCCGTTCCGATTCGCACGCCGCCGGGATTGAGGGTCGCGTCGGAGCGACCATGGATGATGATGCCGCCATGCTTGGTCCACTCGGCGAAATCACCGTGGCACCAGACATTGTCGAAGCGCTCGAAATAAGCGCCATGATATTTCGCGCCGTCCGGATCGTTCCAGAAGCTGATCGGCATCGAAGGGAAGGCACGCGTGCAGACGAGCTCACCCTTCTCGCCGGCGATATGACGCCCTTCCTCGTCCCAGACATCCACCGCCATGCCGAGCGCCGCCCCCTGGATCTCGCCGATCCAGACCGGCTTGGTCGGAATGCCGAGCACGAAACAGGAGACGATGTCAGTGCCGCCCGAGATCGAGGCGAGGTGCACGTCCTTCTTGATGCCCTCATAGACGAAGACGAAGCTGTCCGGCGACAGCGGCGACCCCGTCGAGGAGATCAGCCTGACGGTCGAAAGGTCGTGCGTATCGATCGGCCTCAGCCCAGATTTGTGCACCGCGTCGATGAATTTCGCCGAGGTACCGAAATAAGTCATCTTCTCGGCATCGGCGAAATCGAAGAGCACGCGCCCGTCAGGATAGAAGGGCGAACCGTCATAGAGGAGCAGCGTCGCGCCGGAGGCGAGGCCCGAGACGAGCCAGTTCCACATCATCCAGCCGCAGGTCGTGAAGTAGAAGAAGCGGTCGCCCTCCACGATGCCGCAATGCAGGCGGTGCTCCTTCAGATGCTGGATGAGCGTGCCGCCCGCGGAGTGGACGATGCATTTCGGGATGCCGGTCGTGCCGGAAGAATAGAGGATATAAAGCGGGTGCGAGAATGGCAGCCGCTCGAAACTGACCTCGGCCGGCGCGAAGCGGGAAAGCGCTGTCGTCAGGGCCTCCCCGCGCGGCGTAGCCTTGGCCACGTCTCCCGCGGAGCCGAGATAATCGACGATCAGAGCCTTGCGGACGCTAGGCATCCGGGCCACGGCCGCGGCGACCTTCTCGCCGACATCGATCCGCTTGCCGGCATACCAGTAGCCATCCGGCGCGATAAAGAGTACCGGCTCTATCTGGCCGAAGCGGTCGAGCACGCCCTGCACGCCAAAATCGGGCGAGCAGGACGACCAGATGGCGCCGAGCGAGGTCGCTGCCAGCATCGCGGCTATCGCTTCGGGCATATTGGGTATCATGCCGGCGATCCGGTCGCCGGGCTTCACGCCCTCCGCGCGGAAAAGCTGCTGGATACGCGACACCAGGGCGTGGAGGTCGTCCCAGGAGAGGCGGCGTTCCACCTTGTCTTCGCCGTGGAAGACGATGGCGTCTTCACTGCCCTTCTTGCGCAGCAGGTTCTCGGCGAAGTTCAGTTTTGCTTCAGGGAAGAAAGAAGCGCCCGGCATCCGGTCGCCGTCGACCATCACCCGGCCACCCTTTTCGCCGATGACGCCGCATTGGTCCCACACAAGGCTCCAGAAAGCCTCGCGGTCCTCGACAGACCATTCATGCAGCCGGTCATAGTCGTCGATCTGCCTGCCGCTCACCCGCGCCGCCGCCTTCATGAAGGCAGTCATAGGCGACGCCGCGATCGCGGCCGGCGAGGGAGACCAGAGCGGGGTTTCGGACATATTGGACCTCCAGAGGATGGATGTGCCGGTTTTGCATATGGCAACCATCGAGGGCAATATGGCATCGATAGCCGGTCGAGTATTGTTACATCCTGTTCGCAATCGTCATCGCCGGGCCACAATCACTTGAAATGGCATGATCGCCCCTTTAGCGCTGATGATTGAGGGGCCAGGAACAACATGCCTTTGATAACGGTCAGAAGGACGATATGGGCCGCGGTTCTGGCGGTGTTCGCTGCCGTACTTCTCGCGGCCGCGCTGCCGCTCATCGCCTCCACCCAGATCGTCCGCAACCGTATCACCCAGGAAATGGGCTCCTGGAGCGGCTACCGGGTCATTCTCGGGCAGGCGCCGGAAATTCGTGTCTGGCCGAATTTCCACGCCACGCTCGCCGATGTGACGCTGGCCGAATGGGGAACCGACGGCCGTTCGCCCGTCATCCGCGCGGAGCGGGTGGAGATCGACCTCTCGGCTATCGCCGCCCTGCGCGGCGAAGTTTCCTTTTCGCGGGTGCGGCTCTTCCGGCCGACGCTTTACGTCCGCCGCCACTCGGCCGATCTCTACCTGCCGCCGATGCCGAGCGGCGGCCGCATCGCCCGTTCCATCCAGCTCGCGCGCGCCGCCGTAAAGGCAAACCCCGCGAGCCCCGATCCCGCCGCATTCGCGACCGATCCGTTCGGCACCATCGAGTTCTCCGACGGGCGCATCGTCACGATCGGGGACGGCAAGGAATCCGATCTCATCACCGGCATTGCCGGAAACGTGAGCTGGGCAGCCCTCAACCGGGCGGCCTCGCTCAGCGCGACCGGCATCTGGCGCGGCGAGAACGTCGCGCTCACGCTTGCCTCGGATCAGCCGCTGATGCTGTTCGCCGGCGGCAACGCGCCAGTCAGCCTCGGGATGAAATCCGCGCCATTGACGGTTTCCTTCGACGGTACCGCGAACATTTCCGAGGGTGCCTTTGTAGACGGCACGGTGAAATTCTCTTCGCCGTCGCTCCGCCGCATGCTGGAATGGTCGCGCGCCGATGTCGCGGCCAGAGCCTCGATCGGCTCGATCTCGGTCAGCAGCAAGGTCAGCGGCAACGCGCAGCGCCTGAAATTCGACCACGCCGAAATCGCGCTCGACGGCAATCCCGGCATCGGCGCGCTCGATGTTTCGATCGGAAGCGCCGTGCCCGGCATATCAGGCACGCTTGCCTTCGACAGCATCGACCTGCATTCCTTCCTTGCCGCCTTCACGCCGCTCGCCTCGCTCGACAACGATAATCCCGGCCCACCGGCCGGAACCGGGCTGATCCAGGGAACCAATGTCGATCTCAGGTTGTCCGCGGTGAAGGCGAGCGCCGGCTCGGTGACGCTCGCCAACGTCGCCGCGACGGCGCAAGTGAAACAGGGGCTCTCCGTTTTCGACGTGTCGGACGCCTCCGCATTCGGTGGCAATCTGCAGGCCGGTGTGCGCATCGATCGCAAGCCGGACGGCAATCATGTCGAGTTGCGCCTCCATGCGACCGACATGGACGGAGCCCAGATATCCAAGGCATTCGGGCTAACCCGCCTCTTCCCGCAGGCGACCGGAAGCGCCTCGCTGACGCTGAAGGGAATAGGCAGGGACTGGAGTACGGTTCTGGATACCGGCGACGGACAGATATCGGTTAGCTTCGGCGCCGGAAAGGTTCCCGGCATCGACCTTGCCGGCTTCGTCAAGCGCGCCAAGAGCGCCGGCTTCTTTCCGCTGAGTGCGGTTGGAAAGGGCACGCTTGCCCTCGACAGGCTCGACCTGAAGGCGACCATGTCGGCCGGGGTGGCGACGCTCGATAAAGCGGATGCGAAGAGCGGCGACCAGATCATCTCGTTCGCGGGGCTGGTGCCCTTCGTCGATCGCGGCCTGGCACTGTCGGGGACGATCTATCCCGTGCCGAAACCGGCTCCCGCCAGCAAGGATGCCGCCAAACCGGCCGGGGATGCCGCACAGCAGGCGCCTGCCCCCGCCCCCGCTACCGATACGCGGCCAACTGCGGCTTTCTTCGTCGGTGGCTCATGGAGCGCGCCCTATATCTCGCCCATCTATCCCTCGATGATGCCGGAATAGAGGCTTCTATGCGCGCCGCGCGAGCTGCTCGTCGCGGAGCCGCCTGACCTCGCGTCTTTTGTTGACGATCGAAGCGATTACCACGCCGATGGTGACGATGGCGATCAGGATGGTGCAGACCGCATTGATCTCCGGCGTAACGCCGAGGCGGACCTGGCTGTAGATCTTCATCGGCAACGTCGTTGCGCCGGGACCCGAGGTGAAACTCGCCACGACGAGGTCGTCGAGTGAAAGCGTGAACGCCAGCATCCATCCGGAGACGACGGCCGGCAGGATGATCGGCAGCGTGATCAGGAAAAAAGTCCTGATCGGCGGCGCGCCGAGGTCCATCGCCGCTTCCTCCAGCGAGCGGTCGAAGGTGAGCAGCCGGGACTGCACGACCACCGCTACGAAGCACATGGAAAAGGTGATGTGGGCCAGCACGATGGTGAAGAAGCCGCGATCGAGGCCGGTTGCTACGAAGAGGAGCAGGAGCGATAGGCCGATTATGACATCGGGCATCACCAGAGGCGCGTAGATCATCGCGGAAAACAGGAGACGCCCGCGAAAGCGCGTGTAGCGGACGAGCGCGATCGCCGCCATCGTACCGAGAACCGTCGCGACGCTCGCCGAGATCAGCGCCACGCGCAAGGTCACCCAGGCGGCGTCCTGCATCGCCCGGTCGGTCAGGAGCGCGACATACCATTTGGTCGAGAAGCCGGCCCAGACCGTCACCAGCCTGGAGGCGTTGAAGGAATAGATCACCAGAAGCACGATCGGCAGATAAAGAAAGGCGAAGCCGAGCGTGACAGAGGTTATGTTGAAGCGGCTCCATTTCTGCGCGTTCATCGGTCCTCTCCCTGGGCGCGCGCCTGCGCCTGCTGGAAATAGACGATCGGGACGACGAGGATCAGAAGCAGGATGATCGCCACGGCAGACGCCACCGGCCAGTCGCGGTTCTCGAAGAATTCCTTCCACAGGGTTTTGCCGATCATCAGCGTCTGCGAGCCGCCGAGAAGATCGGGAATGACGAACTCGCCGACGGCCGGGATGAAGACGAGCAGGCAGCCGGCGACGATGCCCGGCAGAGACAGCCGGAAGGTGATCTTCCAGAATGCGGAGACCGGCGTGCAGCCGAGGTCTTCCGCCGCCTCGATCAGCGAATAATCCATCTTCTCCAGCGTCGAATAAAGCGGCAGGACCATGAAGGGCAGGTAGGAATAGACGATACCGATATAGACCGCCTTGGTCGTGTTGATGATGATCAGCGGATTGTCGATCACATGCAGGGAAAGCAGGAGCTGGTTGAGCAGCCCTTCCGGCTTCAGGATGCCGATCCATGCATAGACGCGGATGAGGAAACTCGTCCAGAAGGGCAGGATCACCATCATCAGAAGCGTCGGGCGGATGGTCGAAGGAGCGCGCGCGATGCCGTAGGCGATCGGATAGCCGAGGATGAGCGTCAAAAGCGTCGAGATCGCCGCGATCTTCACGCTCGACAGATAGGAGAGGAGGTAGAGGTTGTCCTCGGTCAGCCAGATATAGTTGTCGAAGCCGAGGTCCTTTACCTTCCCCCAGATGCCTACGAAACCGTGGGCGAGCGAGAAGGCCGGATTGTAGGGGGGCATGGCGATCGCCGTCTCGGACAGCGATATCTTGAAGACGATGAAGAAGGGAATGAGGAAAAGGACCAGCAGCCACGCATAGGGAATGGCGATGACCAGCCTTTCACTGATGGCCGAAGCGATGCGCCGCATGTTCCTCCCTCGGGCCGCCCTACCGCGTCAGCACGATACCGGCATCCGGCCGGAACGATATCCAGGCGCGGTCGTGCCAGGTGAGTTGCTCGGCGGCGGCGCGCCGGTCGTTGATGGAACTCGTCCGCACGATGCGACCGTCATCCAGCCGGACGTGGTGGATCGTCATGTCGCCGAGATAGGCAATGTCCCAGACTTCGCCGTTGATCGCGTTCAGGCTCTGATCGGCGGGCTTCGCGGCCGAGATGCCAATCTTCTCGGGCCGGACGGCGAACCAGGCCGCGACGCCGTTCTCCGCGCCCGCCAGATTGTCGATGCGCAGGCTTGACCCGTCCGCGCCAACAAGCCTGCCCTTCTGGCCTTCCCTGCCAGCCACCTTCCCCTCGAACAAATTCACCGTGCCGATGAAATCAGCGACGAAGCGGGTCGCGGGCGCCTCGTATATCTCGGCCGGCGTTGCCACCTGCATCACCTCGCCCTTGTCCATGACGGCGATGCGATCGGCCATGGTCATCGCCTCTTCCTGATCATGCGTGACGACGATGAAAGTGAGGCCGAGTTCATGCTGGAGGTCCATCAGTTCGAACTGCGTCTCCTCGCGCAGCTTCTTGTCGAGGGCGCCAAGCGGCTCGTCGAGGAGCAGCACTTTCGGCCGCTTGGCGAGCGAGCGGGCGAGCGCCACGCGCTGGCGCTGGCCGCCGGAAAG
>JBDZVC010000097.1:0-13455 GCA_040255475.1 Phyllobacteriaceae bacterium
CGCGCGCCGGCCGGGTGCCTGATCGGCGCGGGAACCGTGTTGTCGGTCGAGGAAATCGGCAAGCTGGGCGATGCCGGCGGGCGGCTGATGGTCAGCCCCAATGTCGATGCCGGCGTGATCCGGGCAGCTTCCGAAAAGGGCATGGTGACCATGCCCGGCGTGTTCACGGCGACCGAAGCGCTTCTTGCCGCGTCGGCGGGTGCCTCGGCGCTGAAATTCTTTCCGGCAAACGTGCTTGGGCCTTCCGGAATCAACGCCGTGCGCGCCGTGCTGCCGAAGGGAATGGAGGTCGGCGCGGTCGGCGGCGTTTCGGAGCGCGATTTCGACGCCTATGCGAAGGCCGGCATACGCATCTTCGGGCTCGGCTCCAGCCTCTACAAGCCGGGCGCAACGGCGGCCGAAATCGGCACCAAGGCGCGCACCGTCATCGCCGCCTACGATGCGGCGTTCGGAGGCGAAAGCCGATGACGCATCGTCATCTCGGCGTCTGCTACTATCCCGAACACTGGCCGGAGACATTCTGGGCCGAGGATGCGCGGCGGATGACGGAACTCGGGCTCACCTTCGTACGCATCGGAGAATTCGCCTGGTCGCGACTGGAACCGGCGCGCGGCGATCTGCAATTCGACTGGCTGGAAAAGGCGATCGACATACTGCACGAGGCCGGCCTCAAGATCGTGCTCGGCACGCCGACCGCGACGCCGCCGAAATGGCTGGTGGACGAGATGCCGGACATGCTGCCGGTCGGCGAAGACGGGCGCGTGCGCGGCTTCGGTTCGCGCCGGCATTACGATTTCTCGCATGAGGGCTACCGGCGGGAATGCGCCCGCATCGTCACGCTTCTGGCCGACAGGTTCGGCCGCCATCCCGGCGTCGCCGCATGGCAGATCGACAATGAATATGACTGTCATCGCACCACGCTTTCCTATTCGGACGCCGCGCGAAAAGCCTTCCGGGAATGGCTGCAGCAAAAGTACCAGTCGCCGGATGCGCTCAACCGGGCATGGGGCAACGTCTTCTGGTCGATGGAATATGCTTCCTTCGAGGAGATCGAGCTGCCGGTGGGCGCGGTCACCGAACTCAACCCGGCGCATCGCATGGATTTCCGCCGCTTCGCCTCCGCAGAGGTGGCGCGCTTCAACAAGCTTCAGACCGATATCGTCCGGGCGCGCTCGCCGGGCCGCGACGTCATCCATAATTTCATGGGACGGACGCTCGCCTTCGACCATTTCGACGTCGGCTCCCAGCTCGACGTTTCAAGCTGGGATTCCTATCCGCTCGGCTTTCTCGAGGACCGCTCCGACCAGGGAGACGAGTGGAAGCGCCGTTTCGCCCATGCCGGCGATCCCGACTTCCAGGCCTTCCACCACGATCTTTACCGCGCGACATCCGGCGGACGCTGGTGGGTGATGGAGCAGCAGCCGGGACCGGTGAACTGGGCGCCGCACAACCCGGCGCCCCGCAAGGGCATGGTCCGGCTCTGGACATGGGAGGCCTTCGCCCATGGCGCCGAGACGGTCAGCTATTTCCGTTGGCGGCAGGCGCTTTTCGCGCAGGAACAGATGCATGCGGGACTCCTGCGACCCGACAGCGCCGAGGCGGAGGGTTTTCACGAAGCGAGGGAGGTCGCCGACGAGATCGCCGCGCTCGACCTACCGGGAGGCGGCAAGGGAGAGGTAGCGATCGTCTTCGACTATGCATCCGCATGGGCCTGGGAAATCCAGCCGCAAGGGCGCGAGTTCGACTATTTCAGGCTGGTCTTTGATTTCTATCGCTCGCTGCGCCGGCTCGGGCTTTCCATCGATATCCTGCCGGCGACGACCAGGGACCTTTCCGACTATCGGCTTGTGCTGGTGCCCGGCCTTTTCACCTGGAGCGAAGAACTCAGGAAAGCTCTTACCGAGAATAATGGTGTCGTGCTGATTGGCCCGCGCAGCGGCTCCAAGACGCCTGACTTTTCCATTCCCACAGACATGCCGCCCGATCTGCCGGAAGGTCTTCCGGGTCTCACAGTCTCGCGCGTGGAAACGCTGCGTGCCGACGTGCCGGCTGCGGCCGAAGGTGGCGGGACACTGAAATTCTGGCGTGAATTCGTCGAGCCCGGCGAAGCCGAAATGCTGATCGCGGCACATGACGGATGGCCGGTGCTCTCACGGCGCGAGTCGCTCTACTATCTCGCCGGATGGCCGGACGAGACAATGATGCGTCGCATCCTCGAAAGGCTGGCGAACGAAGCGGGGGTCGCGACCACATGGCTCCCCGACGGCGTGCGCATCCGGCGCGACGGCAGGCATCTCTTCGCGGTAAATTACGGTGACCAACCCTGTGACCTTGCAGCGTTCGGAATAAGGGGTAGCTTGCTGCTCGGCGGGTTGGTCCTCGAACCTTCGGGCGTGGCCATCCTGGATATTTCCTGAAGCATCGATCCCGCCCGGCTCACGCCTTGTTGACCCGGGTCGGCCGAGGCGCACGTTGACCGGCCTTTTCCTTCCATGCTCAATCCGGCATCCGGAATCCCCACGGAGCCTTTCGTGCGACGCCTGATCCCCTTTCTCGTTGCGTTTTTTCTGGCAGGCCCGGCTCTTGCCGCCGACATCGACCCGGCAAACTGGAGCGACGTGCTCGCCAAAGCACGCGGCGAAACCGTCTATTTCGACGCCTGGGGCGGCTCGCAGAACGTCAACGCCTATATCCAATGGGCGGGCGGCGAGATGCTCAAGCGCTATGGCGTGAAAATCGTCGAGGTGAAGCTTGCCGACACCGCCGACGCCGTTGCCCGGATCGTGGCGGAAAAGACGGCCGGCAAGGACAAGGGCGGTTCGGTCGACCTCATCTGGATCAACGGCGAAAATTTCGCCTCCATGAAGCGCCAGCATCTCCTGTTCGGCCCCGGCTGGGCGGAGAAGCTGCCAAACTGGAAATATGTCGATTTCGAAACCAAGCCGACCATCCGCACCGACTTCACGATCCCGGTCGACGGGCTGGAAAGCCCGTGGGGCATGGCCAAGCTCGTCTTCTTCTACGATCAGGCGCGGACCGACCCGGCGACGCTGCCGAAATCGGCAAAGGACCTGCTCGGCTGGGCCAGGGAACATCCCGGCCGCTTCTCCTATCCGCAGCCGCCCGATTTCATGGGCTCGACCTTTCTCAAGCAGGTACTCTCCGAACTGGTGCCGGACCCCTCGGTGCTGCAGAAGCCGGTGAACGAGGCCACATTCAGCCAGGCGGCAGAGCCGCTTTTCGCCTATCTGGACGCGCTGAAGCCCTATCTCTGGCGGCACGGCGAAGCCTATCCGAAAAACTATCCGGCCATGAAGCAGCTCATGGCGGATGGTGAACTCGACATCATCTTCGCCTTCAATCCGGCGGAGGCCTCAGGCGCCATCGAGCAGGGCCAGCTACCGGACACGGTCCGTTCATTCACCTTTCCCGGCGGCACGCTCGCCAACACGCATTTCGTCGCCATCCCCTACAACGCCGCGGCGAAAGCGGGTGCGCTTGTGCTCGCCAATTTCCTGCTCTCGCCCGAAGCACAGGCCCGCAAGCAGGACCCGAAAATCTGGGGCGACCCAACCGTGCTCGCCATGTCCAAGCTCGACGCGGAAGACAGGGCGCGTTTCGATGCCATCGACCTCGGCGTCGCGACGCTGAAGCCCAACGAACTCGGGCCGGCGCTGCCGGAACCGCATCCGAGCTGGATGGAACGCATCGAGCGGGAATGGAAGAAGCGCTATGGCGTCGGCAACTGATCCACTAAAGCGCGGCGTGGCATATTCCCCGAAAATGCGCCTTCCGGCGCCGTGATCGCGCGCCTCGGCCCGCCGCTCGCCATTCTCCTGCTCACCGGGCCGGTGCTGTGCGGCCTGGCCGGCACGATCCTGCCCGCCTTCGGCTACCTCCCGGCGCTTGGCGGCACCCGGTTCACGCTCGCACCCATGCGAGACCTGCTGGCTGAGCCGGGTCTTGTCCGCTCCGTGCTAACGAGCCTCGCAGTCGCGCTCACCACGGCAATAATCGCATTGACCATCGTGATCCTGTTCGTCGCCGGCTGGTCCGGCACGCGCATCTTCGGACGCATCCTGCATCTGGTCTCGCCACTCCTGTCGGTGCCGCATGCGGCGGCCGCCTTCGGGCTCGCCTTCCTGATCGCGCCATCCGGCATGATCGCCCGTCTGCTGTCGCCCTGGCTGACCGGCTGGCGGCAGCCGCCGGATCTTCTCATCGTCAACGACCCGCTGGCGCTTTCGATGACGGCCGGGCTGATCGTCAAGGAAATTCCTTTCCTGCTCCTCATCACGCTCGCCGCGTTGCCACAGGTGAAGCTCGCCGAAACCCGGGCGCTCACAGCATCTCTCGGCTATGGCCGTATTGCGGGTTTCCTGTTCGGCGTCTGGCCGCGCCTCTACAGCCAGATCCGGCTTGCCGTTTTCGCGGTCATCGCCTTTTCAAGCTCCGTGGTGGATGTCGCGCAGATCCTTGGGCCGACCCTGCCGCCACCGCTGGCGGTCAGGATCGTCGGCTGGGCGAACGATCCCGATCTCGCCCGCAATTTCCTTGCCGCGGCGGGCGCGCTCCTGCAGCTTGGCGTGACGGCGCTGGCGCTGCTCGTCTGGCTCCTCCTCGAACAGCTGGCGGGCGCAGCCACGCGTCGTCTGCGCCAGTCCGGCCGGCGCTGGCGCAGGGAGGCCGTTCTGCGCCATGCCGGGCTCGCTGCCATGGTCGTCATCGCTGCGACCGTCGGAGCGGGGCTTGCCCTGCTGGCGATCTGGTCCGTCGCCGGGCTCTGGCAATTCCCCGAAACGCTCCCCGGTTCTTTCACCACGAGTACCTGGATGCAGGCCGTGCCACAGATCGCGAGGCCGCTCGGCATCACCCTCGCCTGCGGCCTCCTTTCGACGCTCATCGCGGTCGCGATCACCCTCCTTTGCCTGACGCGGGAGCTTCAGACCGGAAGGCCCGGCGGGCGTGGGGCGCTCATGCTCCTCTACCTGCCACTGATCGTACCGGAGGCGGCCTTCCTGTTCGGGCTACAAATCTTCTTCCTTGCTCTGGGCACCGGATCGGGCCTGCCGACCCTCGTCCTCGCCCACCTCGTCTTCGTCATGCCCTATGTCTTTCTCTCCCTCTCGGGGCCCTGGCGTGCCTTCGACCGGCGCCATGAAGCGGTAGCGGCAGGCCTCGGCAAGAGCCGGCGCACCATCCTCTTCCGTATCCGGCTTCCTATGCTTCTCCGACCGATCCTGACGGCGGCAGCCGTCGGCTTCGCCGTCTCGGTGGGGCAATATCTGGCGACGGTGATGATCGGTGCGGGCAGGCTCCCGACCGTCACGACGGAGGCGGTGGCGCTCGCCGCCGGCGGCAATCGTCGTGTCATCGGCGTTTACGCCTTTCTCCAGATGCTCCTGCCGGCGGCGGGCTTCGCCGTTGCCATCATCGTGCCCGCGCTGCTATTTCGCCGCCGCCGTGCCATGCGGGCCGGCTGAATTTGGGAACGGTCGCGTATCCATCATGACGGAAGAAGGACTGACGCTCGACCATGTCTCGATCACGATCGGCGGGCGCGCGCTCCTCGAGATCACCCAACAGGTCCTGCCGGGCGAAGTCCTAACCGTCATGGGGCCCTCCGGCTCGGGCAAATCGGCGCTTCTGGCCTTCATCGGCGGGTTTCTCGACCCTGCTTTCCGGGCAAAAGGCAGGGTGTTCGTATCCGGCACCGAATTGACCGGACTTCCGGCAGAGGAACGGCATGCGGGCATACTGTTCCAGGACCCGCTTTTATTCCCGCATATGTCGGTAGCCGGGAATCTGGCTTTCGCCTTGCCGGAAATCGTGCACGGCCACGCCGCGCGGCGGCGGCTGGCGGATGAAGCGCTCGCCGATGTCGGCCTTGCGGGTTTCGGCGCGCGCGATCCCGACACGCTTTCCGGTGGACAGAAAGCGCGGGTCGCGCTCGCCCGCGTCCTCCTTTCCGCGCCGCGCGCGCTGCTGCTCGACGAGCCCTTCTCCAAGCTCGACGCCGACCTCAGGCAGCAGATGCGCGAACTGGTCTTCTCCAAGGCTCGGGAAAGCGCCCTGCCCGTGGTGCTGGTCACCCATGACGAGATCGATGCGCGGGCCGCCGGCGGGCCTCTCATCCGGATCGGGGAGTGAAATGGGAACGCTGCCCGACTTGCCGATAACCGCCGCTCTTCCGCGATTGCTGTCGAGCCTCGAACAGGATTCGAACGCGGTGCTGATCGCACCGCCCGGCGCCGGCAAGACGACGCTCGTGCCGCTGGCTTTGCTCGAAGCGCCGTGGCGCGGCGACCGCAAGATCCTGTTGCTCGAGCCTCGCCGGCTGGCCGCACGGGCGGCCGCGCGACGGATGGCGAGCCTCATCGGCGAGGAAACCGGTGAAACGGTCGGCTATGCCATGCGGATGGACCGCCGGATATCGGCGAAAACACGCATCGTGGTCGTCACCGAAGGCGTTCTTGCGCGGATGATCGTCGACGACCCGGAACTGCCGGATTACGCGGCGATCCTGTTCGACGAATTCCATGAACGCTCTCTCGACGGCGATTTCGGGCTGGCGCTTTCGCTCGACATACAGGAGGCGCTGCGGCCGGATCTGAGGCTCGTCGTCATGTCGGCGACGCTCGAAGGCAAGCGGATGGCGGCACTCCTCGGCGATGCGCCCGTTATCGAAAGCGAGGGTCGTGCCTGGCCGGTCGAAATCCGGTACGAGGAACGGCCGCGCGAGATGCCGATCGAGCAGGCCGTCGCTGCCATCGTGCGCAAGACGCTTTCTAACGAGCCGGGAAGCATACTCGCCTTCCTGCCCGGCCAGCGCGAGATCGAGCGGACTGCTGAACGGCTCGCCGGAAACGTTCCGGCGGATACGGATATCGCTCCGCTCTACGGCAATCTCGACGGGCGCGCACAGGACGCGGCGATCCGGCCCTCGGAGCCGGGCCGCCGCAAGATCGTGCTGGCGACCGCGATCGCCGAAACCTCGATCACCATCGACGGCGTACGCATCGTCATCGACAGCGGGCTGGCACGATTGCCGAAATACGAGCCGTCGACCGGGCTGACGCGGCTGGAGACGGTGCGCGTGTCGCGAGCTTCCGCCGACCAGCGCGCGGGCCGAGCGGGACGCACCGCGCCGGGTATCGCCATCCGGCTCTGGCGGGCCGAGCAGACGGCGGCGCTGCTGACATACGCCGCGCCGGAAATATTCGAGGCCGACCTTTCCGGCCTTCTCCTCGATTGCGCGGCGTTCGGCGTGAGCGATCCGGCGAGCCTGCGCTTTCCTGATCCGCCGCCGGCCGCGGCGCTGGCGGAAGCAAGGGCGCTGCTCCTCCAGCTCGACGCAATCGACGAAGACGGGCGGCTGACGGAAGCCGGAGACGCCATGCGGCGGCTCGCCCTGTCGCCGAGGCTCGCGCATATGGTAGCCGAGGCGGCGAAGGCCGGTCATGCCGGGCAAGCAGCGGAACTGGCGGTGCTTCTCACCGAGCGAGGGCTTGGCGGCAATGATATCGATCTCGATGCGAGGCTGGCGCGTTTCCGCGCCGACCGCTCGCCACGCGCCATAAGCGCGAAGGCGATGGCACGGCGGATCACGCGGAATGCGGGCAGCGGCGACGGCGATCCGCACGCCCCCGCCGGCGCGCTGCTTCTCCACGCATGGCCCGACCGCGTCGCGCGGGCGCGCGGCGGGCCTGGACGCTACGTGCTGGCCAACGGACGCGGCGGCGTGATGGACGAAACGAAGCCGCTTGCGCGCGAACAATATCTCGTCGTCACCGACCTCCAGGGCGCGGCCGGGAACAGCCGCATCGCCAGCGCCGCCGCGGTTTCCGAAGAGGAAATCCGCGCCGCGCTCGACCATCGCGTCGAACGGGAGGCCGAAACGGCTTTCGACGTAGAGAGACGGTCGCTGCGGACCCGCGAAACCGAACGACTGGGCGCCATCACGCTTGCGGAGCGGCAGGCGCCACCTCCTTCCGGCGACGCGGCCAATATTGCCCTCATCGACGCCATCCGTTCACATGGACTGGCGATCCTGCCCTGGGACAAATCGGCCTCGATGCTCCGCGAACGTCTTGGCTGGCTCCATCGCGGCCTCGGAGCGCCGTGGCCGGATATGTCGGACGCGACGCTTCTCGGCGGTCTCAATGATTGGCTACTGCCTTTCCTTCAGGGCGAAGCCTCGCTCGACCGGTTGGGCGCGAAGTCCCTCGGCGAAGCGCTCCTGTCGCTCATGCCGCATTCGTTGCAGCGGGAAGTGGAAAGGCTCGCGCCGACGCATTTCAATGCGCCGTCCGGGAGCCATGTCCCGATCCGCTACGACGGCGAACAGCCACTGCTTTCGATCCGCGTACAGGAACTCTACGGGCTCGACCGACATCCTGCGATCGCCGAAGGAAATATCCCGTTGACGCTGGAACTCCTGTCACCTGCGCATCGGCCGATCCAGACCACGCGCGACCTGCCGGGATTCTGGCGCGGGTCGTGGGCGGACGTGCGCTCGGAAATGCGCGGGCGCTATCCCAGACATGTCTGGCCGGAAAACCCGCTTCAGGCTCAGGCGACCGCACGCGCCAAGCCGCGCAGCGGCTGAGGCTCCGATATCGCTTGGCACCGGCCTCCAGTCGTCGCATAAGCGCGGGACCATGGTACAGGATTTGCAAGCGCCGGGCGCCGCCCAAAGCAGCCAGCTCCGGCTGACCACGCTCATCCGCCTGCGCTGGATGGCGATCGTCGGCCAGAGCGCGGCGGTGATCGTCGTCGCTTATGTGCTGCGTTTTCCTGTGCCGGTCAGCCTATGCTTCGCCCTGATCGCGTGCTCGGCATGGCTGAACCTGTTCCTTGCCTTCCGCTATCCGGCGACCCAGCGGCTCGGCCCCGGCGCGGCCTTCGCCATCCTGATCTTCGATGCGGTCCAGCTTGCCGGCCTCCTCTACGTGACCGGCGGGCTCACCAATCCGTTCTCGGTCCTGATGGCGGTGCCGGTCGTCATCTCGGCGACTTCGCTGTCGCTCAGGCTGACGATCCTGCTCGGCGTGGTAACCATCGGCGCGGCGACGCTCCTGGCCTTCCTGCACTATCCGCTTCCATGGTTCCCCGACAGCGAATTGCGGATGCCCTTCATCTACGTGGCCGGCATGTGGATGGCGGTCGTATCGTCGATCGCCTTCACCGGCCTCTATGCCTGGCGGGTGGCGGAAGAGGCGCGGCTGCTGGCAACAGCCTTGTCCGCGACCGAGCTGGTATTGCAGCGCGAGCAGCACCTTTCCGCGCTCGACGGCCTGGCAGCGGCGGCGGCGCACGAACTCGGCACGCCGCTCGCGACCATCGCGCTGGTCGCCAAGGAGATGGAGCGGGCGCTGGGCAATGACCCGCGCTATAGCGAAGACGTAACGCTTCTGCGCTCGCAAAGCGAGCGCTGCCGCGAGATTCTCAAAAGGCTGACCAGCCTCTCCTCGGAGGGCGAAGCGCATATGGCGCGGTTGCCGATAACCTCGCTGATCGAGGAGGTGACCGCGCCGCACCGCGATTTCGGCATTGCGATCAAGCTCGAACCCGGAGAGAGGATCGGCGCGGAGCCGGTGGCACGGCGTAATCCAGGCGTGCTCTACGGGCTCGGCAATATCGTCGAGAACGCGGTCGATTTCGCGCGCGAGCAGGTCACCGTGCGCTGGCGCTGGAACGAGGAAACCGTCTCGATCGACGTCATCGACGACGGGCCCGGTTTTCCGCCGGAGATACTCGACCGTATCGGCGAACCCTATATGACGACGAGACACGCGTCGGAAGAAGGCGGCGGACTCGGGCTCGGCCTGTTCATCGCCAAGACGCTGGTCGAGCGCTCAGGTGCCACGATCCGTTTCGCCAACGGCGCCAAGCCCGGCATGGGCGCGACCGTCGGGATAGTATGGCCACGCAATTTGTTCGTGGCGGGCAGAATCGGAGAACCATCCCCATATTGAACGCGAAAGGCGGACGCAAACTTCCGTAGAAGCCGATTTTGCCATAATAAGAAGAAGGACAGATACGATGGACATGACGATGGAAGCACATGAAGCGGCCAAGGATTTCGAAGGAGAGGACCGGTCCCTCCTGATCGTCGACGACGACCGGCCTTTCCTGACCCGCCTCGCCCGCGCCATGGAAAGTCGCGGCTTCGAGGTCGATACGGCGGAAAGCGTTGAAGAAGCAGTCGCCAAAGCCAAGGCCAAGGCACCGGCATTCGCCGTCATCGACATGCGGCTCGGCGATGGCAACGGTCTCGACGTGGTCCAAGCAATCCGTGACCGTCGGGCCGACGCAAAGACGGTCATCCTTACGGGCTACGGCAACATCGCCACCGCCGTGACGGCGGTGAAGCTCGGCGCCGTAGACTATCTGTCGAAGCCGGCCGACGCGGACGACGTCTATGCCGCGCTGACGCGCACCGGCGCTGAAAAGGCAGCGCCACCGGAGAACCCGATGTCTGCCGACCGCGTGCGGTGGGAGCACATCCAGCGCGTCTACGAGATGTGCGACCGCAATGTCTCGGAGACCGCACGGCGGCTCAACATGCATAGGCGCACGCTGCAGCGTATCCTGGCCAAGCGCGCGCCGCGCTGACAATCACTCGCGCTGCGTATCGCGCAACTGGCGGATCAGCATCTCGATCTCCGGTTCGCCGAGCGATGAGATCGTTCTGGCGAGCAGATTGGAGAGTTCCGTCGCGCGCGGGGAAAGGCCGGCCGTGTCGATGACGACGCGTGGATGGGATTGCTCGGCAAGGCGCTGAAGCTCTTCCGCATCGTCCCAGATGATGTTGAAGAAGCCGATGATCTTCTGCACCGTCGCCCAATTGGGTACTCCGCGCCTTCCGTGCTCCAGCGCGGAAAGATAAGCGGGGCTGACGCCGATGGACGCGGCCATGTCGCGCTGGGAGATGCCGCGTTCGCGACGCAGGAGCCTGACTTTCTCGCCGAAGGGTGTCATCGGGCGCCACCTTTTTCCTGCCGGCGAAGCCTGACATAGATCGCTCCGGCGCCGCCATGCCGGCGGCCTGCCGCTTCCTGCCCGCTGACCAGCGCCCGGAAGGGCGGCGTCGCAAACCAGGCCGGAACGGCGCGCCTCAATATTCCATCGCTCCGGAGGGATTCGCCCTTGCCGGTTATAACGAGGACATAACGTCGTCCATCGGCATAAGCGCGATGCAGGAACGATAGAAGGAGCGCATGGGCTTCGTTTTGGGTGAGGCCATGGAGATCGACGGTCCCTTCGATCGGCAGGCGTCCCTTTGCGAGTTTTTTCCTGGTCGGAAGATCGAGGGAGCGGGGTGACGGATGAGCCGCCTGCGCAGGCGCCGTCTGCCTTGGCGCGAGCACCGGCACCGGCTCTCGTTCCGCTGGGAGCGGTTCGGCAGTCTCCTGATCTTCTTCCGTCTCCGCAAGCGAGGCGCGGCCGCTTCTCTTCAGCGGAACGGCGGTGCGCGTGATGCGCGCCCAGAGGATACGGTCCTCCGCAGAAAGAGTCTTCCCGCCGCGCCCGCTCATGAGCCGCCGCCCGCGAGCAGAACGCGTGGCACGAACGCGTAGAAATCGGCAGGGTGCCGGACGACGCCAGCGATCTCGCCCGCCGCCGCACCGGAACCCGCGAAGAGGTCCCCCCGCGCCGCGCCAACGATGGCCGAGCCGGTGTCCTGCGCGATCATCAGGCGGCGAAAGGGCTTTGCACCGAACGCCGTCAGTGTCGGCGCATCGATATAGAAGGGCGTCCCGAAAGTGTGCAGCAACCTGTCGACAGCAATCGATCGACCGGCGGTAAGCTGGACCTTCGCTGCCGCTATCGGGCCGCCGCTTGCATCTTCGACGACCACCTCGCGGAAGAAGATGAAGGAACGGTTTCGCCACAGTATATCGTCTGTCCGGTGCGGGTTGGCATGGAACCATGCGCGGACCGACTGCATGGTGACCTTCTCGCGCGGAATCTCCCCGAGATCGGCCAGCACGCCACCCGGCCCCGTGAAGGGATGGCCGGATTTCGCCGCGTAGGTCACGCGGATGATAGTTCCGTCTTCCAGTTTGAGGCGGGCCGCACCCTGTACATGGGCGAAGAACAGATCGATCCGGTCCTCCGCCCAGGCGATCACCGGCACGCGATCGGCCAATACGCCGTTTTCGATCGCCTTCCGGTCGAAATATTCGACGATCCCCTCGCCCGTGACGCGGCCAAAGGCGAAATATGAATCCATACCTCCCGGTCGGTTCGTTCCGTCGAGATCGACGAGATCGGCCGGCCGCGCATAGAGCGGAAAACGGAAGCGTTTCGTCTCGACACGCGAAGCGGGCAGTTCCGGTTCGTAGAATCCGGTGACGAAACCGGCGTTCGCGGGAGAGGGAGACACATGACAGGGTCGGAAATACCGCTCGAAGAAGCCACGCGGGTCTGACGGATCGGCCTCGGCGCGAGCTTCGCGAAAGGCCCTGGCGAAAGCCTCCGCCTGCACGCCGAGATATCCGGTCCGATAGGGCTTCGGAGCCGTCTCCGCATAAAGGGCGGAGTTCCGGAAGGCGGCATATGCGCCGCCGGCCGTCTCATCCGCCCAGTCCGGAAGGTCCGAATAGTCGACCGGTGAAAGAAGCGGCGAGAGGGTCATCGGCCAGCGGATCGGTTCACAGAATCGCCATTCGGCAGGGCACGCCGAATCGGCGGGTCGATCGGAGGATCAGTCTTCCGCCGTTGCCACCAGCTTCCAGTTCGGATCGCTCGACCGCGTGTCGCGCGAAAAGGTCCATACATCCCTGACCTCGGCGACCGTTTCCGGGTCGCCGTCGATCACCTCGCCGGCCTTGTCGCGGGTGGCCGAAATCAGTTCGCTGACGATACGCAGCGTCACACAGGCTTCCGTGCCTTTCATCTCGGCGGAGATGATGTCCGCCTTGTCGATCCCGACAAAGGAGGACTGCACCTTCTCCGAACGCGTCTCCCTGTCGGCGATGGCGGTGATGAAGCCATCGTAGACCTCGCGCGAAAGCAGGTTCTTCAGCGTCTTGCGGTCGCCGTCGGCATAAGCGAGGACAATCATCTCGTAGGCCATTTTGGCGCCGTCGATGAAGCTTTTCGGCTCGAAGGAGGAATCGGCATCCCGGATGGCGCGCAGGCCCTTGTTGAGGTCGGTCCCGGGCTTCGCGAAGGCGTCGATGGCCGCATAGTTCGTTTCCGCCTCGGCGCCGCCCGGGCGCCGACGCGGCAACGAAACGACGTTCTCGGGCGCCGCGACCGCTTCCTTCTCCGCCGGCTTGCTCGAATAAGGATCGAAAGGCGGCCGCTCGTTGCCGGTGCGGCGGCCCAGCACGCTCCGCAACTGGTAGAAGATAACTACCGCCGCGATCAGGAAAAGTACCGTGCCGATGTCGAAAAATTCCATGTCTTCCGCCAATGACGCCCTGCCCGGCCACGACCGCACCT
>JBDZVC010000098.1:0-13386 GCA_040255475.1 Phyllobacteriaceae bacterium
CCTATGCGCCTCTATTTCGGCTGACCGGATACCGGGTCCAGCTTGATTTCGACCTTTGCCTTGTCCGTGGTGTAGTAGGTGATTTCGTAATAACCCTCTTCATCCCACTCGACATCCTTTATGTACTGAAATTTGTCGCGCTGTTCGACGCCCGCGATAAGTTGTGAGAGTTTCTTGCTGTCTTGCGGCGGAACGGAAGGCGCCGCCGTTTGTGCATATGCCTGCGTACCCATCAGCGTCATTGCAGCAATGAAATACAGGGCCTTCGTCCGGGACATGATGTTTTCTCCACTTAAACATGGAATAAAACGTATGTGATTTCCGGCGGTTCCCATAGCATCTCGCATGTTTTTATTGAGACCGGCGCCGACCTTTCGAGAAACGGGATCAGACGGTGATCTGGCCCATTCCAGTTTCGTGCGGCCTCAATATATTGATGGCGAACACACAGGCTCGGATTCGAAGGATTGAGATCAGACATGGACGCACATCCCGCCCACGGAGGTTGCAGCCCCTCGCGAGAACATCTCGACTGGCCTTTCCTCGGAGAGGAACATCGGGTGCTTGCAAGAGACCTCGACGCCTTCATAGCGGATGTCGGGCTCGGCGAGATCGATCATCATGACGCCGATGCCGCCACGAAGACCCTCGTGACCCGACTGGGTGCGGCCGGCTTTTTACGCCACTGCGTGCCTCGTGCCCATGGCGGTGTGTCGGAGAAGATCGACAGCCGCGCGCTCTGCATCATCCGCGAGACGCTGGCCTATGCCGACGGGCTGGCGGATTTCGCTTTCGCGATGCAGGGGCTCGGTACAGGAGCGATCAGCCTTGCGGGATCGGAGACGCTGAAGGCGCGGATCCTCCCCCGGATCGCAAGGGGTGAGCTGATTTCCGGCTTCGCCCTGACCGAGCCGGAAGCCGGCTCCGATGTCGCTGCGATGTCAACATCCGCCCGCCGCGACGGAGACGATTATATCCTGAACGGCGAGAAGATATTCATCTCGAACGGAGGCATCGCGGGCGTCTATACCGTATTCGCCCGTACCGGCGAGGCGCCCGGAACGCGCGGCATCTCGGCTTTCGTCGTCTTCGCCGATGCTCCGGGCTTCGTCGTCGCCGAAAGGATCGAGACCATCGCGCCGCACCCGCTGGCGCGCCTCCGTTTCGAGAATTGTCGCGTCCCGGCTTCGCAGTTACTCGGCGCTCCGGGCGAAGGCTTCAAGCTCGCCATGCGTACGCTCGACATCTTCCGGCCTTCGGTTGCCGCCGCAGCGCTCGGTTTTGCGCGCCGGGCGCTCGACGAGGCGATCGCCCACGCACGATCGCGCAAGATGTTCGGCGCCACGCTGGGCGACCTCCCTACGGCGCAGAGCACGCTGGGCGAGATGGCGACGGCCATCGACGCGGCTTCCCTGCTGACGCTGCGCACCGCCTGGAGACGCGACGTGCAGAAGCTGCCGACCACGCGGGAAGCCGCCATGGCCAAGATGACCGCGACAGAGAACGCCCAGTGGGTAATCGACCAGGCGCTGCAGCTTTTCGGCGGGCGCGGTGTCCGTGTCGGGGAGATCACGGAGCGTCTCTATCGCGAGATCAGGGCCTTGCGCATCTATGAAGGCGCCACCGAAGTGCAGAAGCTCATCATCGGCCGGGACCTGATGAAAGCCGCCGGGAGATAGCTCCGAACCGCTCCGCTGTCTAATGCCCTTGCCCGACACGCCCTGCCGCCGCACCGATCGCTAGCGGTCTTTCGATGATGACCGCTGTGGTCCCGTCGTAGTCGCTCCGTCGCCATTTCATACCCTATCCTGGCTCTCCAACATACGCCCGCGCGATAACGCCGCGTTCCCGGAGGCATTGCTTGACAACGTCCCTACGGAAAGATTGAATGAACGTTCATTCTTCAGTGATGGGAGGAAGCGTGCAATGAAGATGAACAGGAGATCCTTGCTGATCGGTACGGCTGGCATTGTGCTTGCCGGCGTCAGCGGAGCGGCTGCACAGGACAAGGAACCGCTGAAGATAGGCATTCCGACAGCTTTGACAGGCCCGTATTCGCAACTCGGCGACGAGGTGAAGCGTGTGGTCGAGTTTGCCGTCGAGGAGGCGAACGTCAATGGAGGCGTAGACGGGCGCAAGGTCGAGGTACGCTTTCTCGACACCGAGGCGAAGCCCGAACTTGCACGCCAGCAAGGCGAGAAACTGGCGCTCGACGGCTTCAACATTTTGACCGGTACCATCGCCTCCGGCGAAGCGCTCGCCATCGGCCCGATGCTGGCGCGCTGGAACGCGCTGTTCGTCGCGACGGTCCCCAAGGCCAACGCCATCACCGGCGGCCAGTGCCAAGCGAGGATGTTCCGCGTCAATCGACTCGACGCTTCCGACGCGGCGGCTATCGGGCCGTGGCTGAAAACCCGCAAGGAGACCAAATGGGCGATCGTCGCGGCCGACATCGCGTGGGGCCACGATTCAGGCGCCAGCTTCAAGAAGGCGGCTGACAGCAACGGCAAGACGATCGCGTCGGAAAACTATCCGGCCTTCGGCAGCAACGACTATGCCGCAACGATCCAGAAGGTGATCGATTCGGGCGCGGAAGGCATGTGGGTGGCGCTCGCCGGCCGCGATGCCATGACATTCGCCAAGCAGGCCAAGCAGTTCGGCCTGTTCGACAAGGTGGTGACCGGAGGAACCAGCTTCACCACGGACGGAACGGTGCGGGTGCTCGGCGACATCGTGAAGGGCATCCATGCCATCATCAATTACAGCGCCACGCTCGACACGCCCGAAAACAAGAAGTTCGTGGCCGACTTTGCGAAGAAATATCGCGACTCCTCGCCGACGAACTTCCAGGGCGAGACCTACATCGGCATGCAGGTGATCTTCGAGGCCGTGAAGAAAGCCGGTAGCGTCAAGCCGAACGATGTCGCTGAGGCGCTTGCCGGCGGCACGTTCGATACCATCCTCGGCTCGCAGACCATGCGTAAGGAGGATCATCAGCTCGTCGGGCCGAACTTCTTCGGCGAAGTCGCCGAGGCCGATGGCGTATTGCGCCCCGTGATCAGCATGACGATCCCGGCCGATGTGGCGACGCCTCCGCCGGATGGAAGCTGCAAGCTCTGATGAAACAAGAACCGGGATGGGTCGGCGACCCATCCCGGTTCCCCGTCCCGGCCAAGTACCGTTTCCACGGCGTTGACAGATGGAATTGAATGAATAATCATTCAATTCCTGACTAACATCGCCGAGATGGTACTCTATTGAATGGTGTCGAATTGAAGAGCAGCCTGCCGCCCCCTCCCCGCCGAAACGTGCGGTGCACATGGCAAGAGGCGGCCTCATGGCATGACGCGGTGTTCCCTGGCGGAGCTGAGGCATGATCCAGATCATAAATGGCCTGGTCTACGGCAGTTTCCTCTATCTGCTCTCGGTCGGCCTCGTGTTGATATTCGGCCTCAGGCGGGTGACCAACTTCGCCCATGGCAGCCTGTTCATGGTAGGCGCCTATGTCTCATTCGCGGTTGCCGCCTATCTCGGATTCTGGTCCGGGCTGGTGGCGTCCGTGATCGTGCTTGCCTTCCTCGGCGTGCTGCTCGACCGCTTCGTGTTCCGGCCGCTTGCCAACGAGGATGCCGTAGTAACGCTTCTCGTCACCTTCGGTCTTCTGTTCGTGCTCGAGGATGTCGTGCAAACCATCTGGGGCAAGGACTACCTGACCGTGTCGCCTCCGCCGTTGCTCTCAGGCGTTCTGCCGATGTTCGGCTCGACCTTTCCGGTCTATCGGCTGTTCGTGGTCGTGGTCGCGCTTGTCGTCGCTGCGGGACTGGCTCTGTGGCTGCGCTACAGCAAGGTAGGCCTGTATGTGCGCGCCGCAAGCGTCGATCCGGTGACGACCGGCATGCAGGGCGTCGATACCGAGCGCCTCAGCGCGCTGGTCGTTGCAATCGGCGCCGGCCTTGCCGGCCTCTCCGGCACTATCGCCGGGCCGCTTCTGGCGCTGTCGCCGTCTATGGGCGCCTTCGTCATCATCGACTGTTTCGTAGTTGTCGTAACGGGCGGCCTTTCCAGCTTCACCGGCGCGTTCATCGCGGCGCTTTTGATCGGCCAGGTGCACAATCTCGGTATCGTCTTCATACCCGAGTTCGCTTCGATGCTGCCGCTCGTGATCATGACGCTGGTGCTCCTGCTGCGGCCTCACGGGCTTGCCGGAGCCGGTCGATGAGCGCACTCGCATCGGGAACCCGCACGGTCCGGCAACATGCGCCCGTAGGAGCGCTTGCGGCTTTCGCCGTCGTCGGCGTGGCCGGCGTGGTGATACCGATGGTCGTCTCCTCGCAACTGGCTCTCACCTTGATGACGCAAGCCGTCATCACGGCGGTGCTCGCCACCGGAATAGGCTTCCTGATACGGCAATGCGGCCTGACCAGTTTCGGCCATGCGGCCTTCTACGGGCTTGCCGCCTATATCGTGGCGCTCAACGGCAAATATGATTTGCTGCCGACCGAACTGGCCATCGTCGCGGCGATCGTGCTGCCGGCGGCGTTCGCTTTCGTGGCCGGGCTGGGCATCGTGCGCCTCCCCGCGCTCGCATTCTCGATGCTGACGCTTGCCGTCGCCCAGGCCTTCTACGAAATCTTCCTGAGCTGGCGTGAACTTGCCAATGGCGACGACGGCATGGCGGTGCGCCTGCCTTCCAGACTGTTCGGCATTGATATCGCCACGTTCCAGCAGCCTGGCAGCATGTTCGTGGTTTGCTGGCTGGTGCTGATCGTCATCGTTGCCGGCCTGTGGCTGATAGCGCGCAGCCCGTTCGGCCTCCTGACCGTCGCCATCCGCGAGAACGAGGAACGCACCCGCTTCATCGGCTATGAGACGGTAGTACCGCGCGCGCTGACCTATGCGGTGTCAGCCGCCGTCGCGGCGGTCGCCGGTGTCCTCTTTGTCCTCTACAACGCCTATGTGACGCCGGGCACGCTCCACTGGTCGTTGTCGGGCGAAGGCATCGTCATGGCAGTGATCGGCGGCGCGCATGCGGTCTGGGGTCCGGCTCTCGGCTCGGTCATCTTCTTTCTTCTCAAGGATGCGGCCGGCGACCTGACCGAGCATTGGCCAGCGATCATAGGCATCACGCTGATCGTCGTCACCGTCATGGTGCCACGAGGCATCAGCGGGCTGATCATGACCCTTCTCGGGAAGATGAAGGGAGCGCGCCGATGAGCGGCTTCATGCTGGAAGGCGTCGACATCTCGCGGCGCTATGGCGGTTTCCGCGCCCTTGAGAACGTGTCGATCGCCCTCGAACCCGGCGAGATCCGCGGATTGATAGGCCCGAACGGCGCAGGCAAGTCGACATTGATGGATGCGCTTTGCGGTCGCGGCGGCGGCATCACCACCGGCACCGTGCGTTGCGGCGGCCACGACATCAGCGCCCTGTCTGAAAGGGCCCGTCGCCGTGCCGGTCTCGCACGCTCATTCCAGAAGACTAACATCTTCCTCGATCTGACGGTACGCGAACAGGTCGGCCTTGCGGGCGCCAAGGCCGAGCACGACAATGGCGAGGAGGTGATGGAAGCACTGGGACTTGCCGCCTACGCCGACAGACGCGCTGCCGACATCTCCTACGGTGACCAGCGCCGCCTCGACCTGGCGCTCGCCCTCGTCGGCCGGCCCTCGGTGCTTTTGCTCGACGAACCGGCGGCCGGACTGTCGATAGGCGAATCCATCGCGCTTGCCCGGCTGCTGAAGGAACTGGCGACGAGCTGGGGCGTGACCGTGCTGATCGTCGAGCACGACATGGACGTCATCTTCTCGATCTCGGACCGCATCACGGTGCTTCATCTCGGCAAGATCCTCGCCGACGGACCGGGCGAGGAAATCCGCGCGAACCCTGAAGTAGTCCGCGCCTATCTCGGCACGAGTGTCGCCTGATGCTGCTCGAACTCGACAATGTCGATGCCTTCTACGGCGAGGCGCAAATCCTCCACGGCCTCTCGATCGCGGTCGATGCCGGTGAGCGTGTCGCCATCCTCGGGCGTAATGGGGTAGGCAAGACCACTGTGGTCAACGCCTGCACAGGCATCGCTCGCGTGCGAAGGGGGCAGATTTCCTTCGGTGACAGAACGCTTTCCACGATCCGGCATTTCACGGCGGCCAGAAACGGCATCGCGGTGGTTCCGCAAGGCAGGCGCATCGTGGCCGGCCTGACCGTGCGGGAAAACCTTCTGCTCGGCGCCGCAGTGGGGCGTAAGGGACCATGGACGTTCGACAGCGTATGCGAACTGTTCCCTATCCTGCGCGAAAGGGCCGATACGCCGGGGACGGCGATGAGCGGCGGCCAGCAACAGATGCTGGCCATCGGCCGGGCGCTGATGGCCAATCCCAATCTGCTGGTGCTGGACGAACCGAGCGAGGGCCTCGCTCCCGTCATCGTCGATGAACTCGGGGAAACGCTGGTCAAGCTCGGTGCGGGAGAGACGAGCATCCTTCTGATCGAACAGAATTTCAGCCTCGTTCACGCCGTGGCCGAGCGTTACTACGTCATGTCCAAGGGCACCGTCGTCGAGGAAGGCCGGCTGGAAGGCCTCTCGCGGGAGAGCCTCAAGAAGCACGTCGCGGTTTGACCGCGCTTCGCCGGTATAAATTCACGATCCAGGAGAAACTCACATGTCAGATGTCTACGCCAAATATCAGCGGCTTCTCTTCGATCGCCCGCATCCTCGCGTTTTGCGCGTCACCATGCATAACCCGGAACGGCTGAACTCCGCCGACGAGATCATGCATGGGGAACTCGCCACCGTCTGGCAGGACATCGACAAGGACCCGAGCGTCTCTGCCGCCATCCTGACAGGCCATGGCAAGGCCTTCTCGGCCGGCGGCGATTTCAAGATGATCGACAAGATCATCAACGACTTCCCGACGCGCGCCCGCAACTGGAAGGAAGCGCGCGATATCGTCTACAACATCATCAACTGTTCCAAGCCGGTCGTCAGCGCGATGCGCGGCCCCGCTGTCGGAGCAGGGCTGGTGTGCGGGCTGCTTGCCGACATCTCCATTGCCGCCAAGGATGCCCGCCTGATCGACGGGCACACCCGCCTCGGGGTCGCGGCGGGAGACCACGCCGCGATCGTGTGGCCCCTGTTGTGCGGGCTGGCCAAGGCAAAGTATTATCTACTGCTGTGCGATCCGGTTTCAGGCGCCGAGGCTGAGCGGATCGGTCTGATATCGCTTGCCGTGGAAGATACCGAACTCGACGCCAAGGCTGTTGAACTGGCGACCCGCCTGGCGGAGGGAGCGCCAAATGCGATCCGCTGGACCAAATATGCGCTGAACAACTGGCTGCGGCAGATGGGGCCAACCTTCGACACCTCGCTGGCACTGGAATTCATGGGCTTTTCCGGCCCTGACGTACAGGAAGGCCTCGCCTCCCATGTCGAGAAGCGGAAGCCGAACTTCGCACCGGACTCCCCGCTCTGAGCGGCGCGGGGTCCGGAAGACGAAGCAAATAGAAGCGGGATCCCTGCGGGGAGCCTGCCAGGCAAAGGGGAGTGAACGGATATGATTTCGGATCAAGTCGCGAAGCGCCGCGATGCCATGGTGGCGGGCGGTTTCTGGCCGGACCGGATATTGCTCGATTATTTCGACGCCCTGCTTGAGAGAGCGCCCACGGCTACGGCGATCGTCGCGCATCAGGCCGGCGCCGGCGCACTGACACGGCTCAGCTATCGCGATCTCGGCGAGCGTGTCGAGCGCATTGCGGTCAATCTTGCCGCCAGCGGCGTGGAGCCGGGTGACGTGGTCTCCTTCCAGTTGCCCAATTGGTGGCAATTCATCGCGCTCCACCTCGCCTGCCTGCGCATCGGCGCGACCAGCAATCCGCTCATGCCGATCCTGCGCCAGCGCGAACTCGAATTCATGCTCAACCATGCCAATTCGAAGGTCATCGTCACGCCTGCGATTTTCCGCGATTTCGACTATGGCGCGATGATCGCCGGCATGCGCGACAAGCTTCCACATCTTCGCCACGCCTACGTCATAGGCGGCGCGGGCGAGGCAAGCTTCGAGCGGCTGCATGAAACGCCGGTCGATAAGGCGAAAGCCGGGGTCCTGTTCTCGGCGCGACGGCCGGGCCCGGACGACGTTATCCAGATTCTTTATACGTCCGGCACCACCGGGGAACCGAAGGGCGTCACCCATACTTCCAACACGCTGCTCAGCAACCTGATCCCCTATATCGACAGCCTTCATCTGACCGGCGATGACATGGTGCTCATGGCTTCGCCGCTCGCGCACCAGACCGGCTTCCTCTACGGCGTGATGATGCCGTTCCTGCTCGGCTGTCCCGTGGTGTTGCAGGACGTCTGGAATCGGAAAGTGGCCGCCGACCTGTTCGAGCAGGAGAAGCCGACCTTCACCATGGCTTCGACGCCGTTCCTCGCGGATTTGACCGAAGAAGCCGAAGCGCGGCCTGAAGCGTTCACTTCGCTGCGTATCTTCCTGTCCGCCGGCGCACCGATCCCGCGCGTCCTCGTCAGGCGCGCGACCGAGAATCTGGGCGCCACCATCGCGTCGGGCTGGGGCATGACCGAGAACGGCGCGGTGACCGTGACACGGCCGGAGGACGCACCGGAGAAAGTGTTCGAAACCGATGGCCGCTGCCTGCCCGGCATGGATATCCGGACGGTCGACGCAGCCGATAAACCCGTGAAACCCGGCGAGGAAGGCCGTCTGCAGGTGCGCGGCTGCAGCAATTTCGTCGGCTATCTCAAACGGCCGGACCTGGACAATATCGACGCCGAGGGCTGGTTCGATACCGGCGACCTCGCCCGCATCGACGCCGAAGGCTATGTCCGGATCACCGGCCGCGCCAAGGACATCATCATACGCGGTGGCGAGAATATCCCGGTGATCGAGATCGAGGGCCTGATCTACAAGCATCCGGACGTCGGCGACGTCGCGATCGTCGCCATGCCGGACGAGAGGCTCGGTGAGCGCGCCTGCGCGTTCGTCACGGCCAAGCCGGGCGCGAGCCTGACATTGCCGAAGCTCACGGAATTCCTGCTGTCGCAGCACATTGCCAAGACCTACCTGCCCGAACACCTCGAAGTCCTGGAGGCGCTGCCGCGCACGCCGAGCGGCAAGATCCAGAAATTCAAGCTGCGCGATATGGCAAAGGGCCTCAAGCCCGAACAGAAGACAGGGAAGACGGGTTAGGCCGCGCGATGAAAGCCGTTGTCGTCGAGCACTTCGGAGCACCCGGCGAGCTTACCTTCAGGGAGTGGGCCTGGCCTGCCGTGAAGGCAGGAGAAGTTCTCGTCGAAGTCCATGCGGCGGGGCTGAATTTTCCCGATGTTCTGGTCGCGGGCGGCAAATACCAGACGCTGCCGCCGCTGCCCTTCGTCCCCGGCAAGGAACTGGCGGGCATCGTCACGGCGGTTGGCGAAGGCGTCCCGGATTTCAAGCCCGGAGACCGGGTTCTGTGCCAATGCGAGAATGGCGCGTTCGCCGAACTGGTCGCGGTGCGCCAGGAGGATTGCTGCCTGCTGCCCGACAATCTGCCGATGGTGAAGGCTGCCGCCATGGGGCTGACCTACCAGACCGCATGGTTCGGCCTGATGGACCGCGCGCACCTCAAGCCCGGCGAAACGGTGCTTGTTACCGGAGCCGGCGGCGGTGTCGGCACGGCGGCGATGCAGATCGCCAAGGCGCAGGGCTGTCGGGTGCTCGCCGGTCTTGGCAGCATGGAGAAGCGCGATTTCGTGCTGAGTCTCGGCGCGGACGCGGTGATCGACATGAGTGGCAGCGACCTGCACGAGGGCGTGCGACGCCAGGTTCACGACGCAACCGGCGGCCATGGCGCCGACGTGGTGGTCGAGAATGTCGGCGGGGCGGTTTTCGGAGCTTGCCTGCGCGCGCTGGCCTGGGCTGGCCGGCTGGTGGTGGTCGGCTTCACCTCCGGCGAAATCCCCTTGCTCAAAGCAAACTATCTTCTGATCAAGCACATAACCGTTACCGGCCTGCACTGGAGCGATTATCGCGAGAGAATGCCCGAGGCCGTGCGGAAGGCGCAGGAAGAGTTGTTCCACCTCGCCCGTATGGGCAAGATCGACCCGCCAATTTCTGCCGTCATGCCGATGGAGGAAGTCGCCGCCGGAATGGGATGCATCCTGCAACGGAAGGTTCGCGGCAAGGTGGTGCTGGTAACAGAGAAAGGGCGTGCTGCCGGCATTGCCATCTCTGGCGACACCGGCTGAAGGTAGTGGGGCGCGGCGTCAATGGACCAGCGATTACAAACGATCGGAGATGAGGAAGAAGCCGTACCCGACGGCTATGTTCCCTCCACCATACCGGACGGGACGTTCGGGCGGCTTCTCGGCACGCTCTATCAACGGCGCGAGGGCGGCGGTTTCGCGTTTCGTGTCGAAGCACGTCATGGCAATGTCCGTGGCGCGATCCACGGTGGCATGCTGATGACCATGGCCGACCAGGTGCTGGGCCTCACTGTGCAGGAGGCGATCGGCGGCGGGCCTACGGCAACCATCAGCCTCAATTGCGATTTCGTCTCAAGCGCGAAACCGGGCGATCTGATCGAGGGTACGGCCGAAGTCACGCGCATCACCCGTTCCATCGTGTTCGTGCAGGGCAGGCTGGCATGCGGCGGCCGATTGATTTTGAGCGCGGCCGGCCTTTGGAAACGCCTTGATCCACGATATTCTGGAACTCTTCATCCCGTCGGCGATTCGGCCGATGGATCGTCGGATCAGGCCGGGGCCCCATGACGAAGTCTCCTACGCTGGCAAGCAAGGCGTTCGACCAGACCGTCGTCAAAAGCCAGGTCACCAATCAGAAGCTGGTGTCGCGTCGCCGCGAGCAGATTATCGCCGCGGCGGTCGAGCTTTTCTCGGATCAGGGCTACTATCGCACGACCATTCAGGACATTGCGCGCAAGGCCGGCGTCAGCATCGGTTTGATCTATCAATATGCCCAGACGAAAGAGGACGTCCTTCTTCTTTCGCTGATGAGCGTGCTCGAATCCTATCAGCAGGAAATCCCGCGGGCAGCCGACGAGAACGACGATCCGCTGGAAGCGCTGTGGTCTTCGCTTTCGACCTATTGTCATGTGATCGACAACCGACGCAACGCGGCGGTGCTCGCCTATCGCTCGACAAAGTCGCTGCCCCGCGAGCAACGCGAGATCATAATGCAACTCGAAGTCGAAACGAATGAATTCCTTGCCGAGCGGCTACGCGACTGCATCGCGGCGGGTTTATTCCGCAAGATCGACGTCGACCTGGTGACCTACCAACTCGTGCTCTACGCTCATACCTGGGCACTGAAGCACTGGCGTCTCGGCAAACTGACCACGATCGAAGGCTATATCGAACACGGATTCGATTTCTTCGTGCACGCCATGGCGACCCCGGCCGGCCTCGTACATTACGGCCAGTTCCTAGCAAGGCAGCAGCAAAACAAAGCCAGGCCTGCCCGGAAGCCGAGACAGCGCAAGACATCGCTGTCCAAGGCCTGACCGGCACGATCCGCATTCCCCAGAGCGTACGCGAAGCCCTTCTCCTTTTCCCAGCAATTCGTCGTCACTGCGTTCATTGCGTTCTGGCAACGCTTGACGTGCCAGCATGCTTCCCCTATTCATTTTGAATGAATGATCATTCACTTTCTGCCGACATGTTTCGAACCGAAATCAAAGACGGTATACTGGAATTGACGATGGCACGCCCACCGGTGAACGCCATCAACGGGCACTGGATCGAAGCGTTTTCGGCCATCCTCGATGGGCTCGCCGACAGGCGCGAGGTGTCGGTCGTGCTGATCCGTTCGGCGGAACGGGTCTTCAGCGCCGGTGCCGATCTGAAGCTGATGCGCGAGTGCTTCGCCAGTGACGAAGGTCCGGACCGGATGGTGGAAACGGTACGGCGGATGCAACGGCTTTACGATCGCATCGAAGCCCTACCGCAAGTGACGATCGCGGAGATCGGTGGCACCGCTTTCGGCGGCGGCTTCGAACTGGCGCTTGCCTGCGATCTCAGGATCGCAGCGGAGACCGCATCGGTCGGCCTGCCGGAAGCCGGGCTCGGCCTTCTGCCCGGCGCAGGCGGAACCCAGCGCCTCACCCGTCTCGCCGGCCCGGGCATTGCGCGCCGCCTGATCCTGACGGCGGAAGTTCTTGACGGACGCCAGGCGCAGGCCTTCGGCCTCGTGCAGTGGGTAGCGCCGGCGGCGGAGCTTGGTGCATTTGCCAAGGGAATCGCCGAGCGGATCGTGCGTATGTCGCCGGCAGCGTTGGCCGCATGCAAGCATTGCTTCAGCGCCGCCGACGCGGTGCTCCATGACGGCATGCTGATCGAGCTTCTTGAGACCCATAAACTGCTGAACACCGCCGACACCCGCAAAAGGGTAGCGGCCTTTCTCGATCGATGAGGGATCTGACATGAGGCTTGATGGGAAAACCGCAGTGGTGACGGGTGCCGCATCCGGGATCGGCGCGGCGACGGCAAAGGCGATGGCGGAGGCCGGCGGCGATATCGTGCTGGCCGATCTGTCCGCTGAAAAGGGCGAACAGCACGCGGCCGCGCTCCGTGAACGCGGCCTGAAAGCGAATTTCCTGCCGATCGACGTCGCATCGGACAAATCGATCGCGGAATTCTGCAAGGCGGTGCTGGCGCGCGGGCCGGTGCATGTTCTGGTCAATGCAGCCGGCTTCGGTCGGGCGCAGCCTTTCGTCGAAAATGACGAGGAATTCTGGCGGCGCGTCGTGGACATCAACCTGCTCGGGCCGGTCAAGCTGACCCGCGCCCTGCTCGATCCGATGATCGAGCGCGGCTCCGGCAAGATCGTCAATGTGGCAAGCGATGCCGGCCGGGTCGGCAGTTCGGGCGAGACGGTCTATTCCGGCGCCAAGGGCGGACTGATCAGCTTCTCCAAGGGGCTGGCGCGCGAGATGGCGCGCTACTCGATCAACGTGAACTGCGTCTGCCCCGGCCCGACTGAGACGCCGATGTTGATGGCGCTGCCAGAGAAGCATCTGGAAGCCTTCAAGCGCGCCATTCCGATGCGCCGCTTCGGACAGCCGCAAGATGTCGCCAACGCCATCCTGTTCTTCGCCTCCGATCGCTCCGACTACATCACCGGCCAGACGCTCAGCGTCTCCGGCGGTCTGACGATGGCGTGAAGAACCCAAGAAGAAAGGAAAAACAGTGAATAGTTTCAAGGCGGCCGGATATCAGGCAACGCATTTCAAATGGGAGGCGTCGGGGAAGGTCGCGACCATTACGCTGAATCGCCCCGAACGCAAAAACCCGCTCACCTTCGAAAGCTATGCCGAACTGCGCGACCTGTTCCGTCAGTTGAGCTATGCCGACGACGTCAAGAGCGTGGT
>JBDZVC010000549.1:0-2496 GCA_040255475.1 Phyllobacteriaceae bacterium
TGATCTTCTGGATCAACCTGCCGCTCGGCGCATTCGCCATGGTGATCCTCAACAATCCGCTGAAGAAGCTGAGCATCGCGGCCCGCCAGCACAAGGTCGACGCGCCCGGTGCCTTCCTGCTCGTCACCGCGACGGCGGTGCTTCTTCTCGCGCTCAACTGGGGCGGCAGCACCTATCCCTGGCTGTCAGCCCCCGTGCTCGGCCTGCTCGCCTTTTCCCTCGTTCTGTGGGCTGTTCTTTCCTGGTGGCTTCTGAGGACCGTCGAGCCGCTGATCTCGCTCGAAGTGCTCGTCAACCCGGTCGTGCGGACGGCAACGATCGCGCTCTTCATCGTGCAGGCCGTTTCGATCGGCCTGTCGGTCTACCTTCCGATCTACATGCAGTTGTTCCTGCATCTTTCGGTCGCCGATTCGGGAACGGCGCTCCTCGGCCTGATGCTTGGCACGGTCGCCGGCGCCATGGGCAGCGGTCGGTTGGTCGCGCATGTAACGCATTACAAGCGCATCGCGCTCATCGGCATGCTGTTATGCGCCGCATGCCTCGTCGCGCTCGGCCTCTCGGTCCATCATCCCTCGCTCTTCCTGGTCGAGATCCTGACGATCGGCGCCGGCATCGGCTGGGGCACGAGCTTTCCGATCTCCACCATTTCGGTACAGAACGCCGTCGACCGCGCACATCTCGGTGTTGCGACCGGCCTGATGACCTTCATGCGCTCGCTTGGCGGAGCGATGGGCGTGGCCGCGTTTGGCGCCATCGCGCTCGGCTATGGCCTGCCCCTCGGTCGCGAGGGTATGACCACTTCGGGCACTGCCGCCGCTTCGCCGGCCGCCTTCGGCGTCATTTTCCTCGCCGGGGCGGGATGCATCTTCGTTGCCTTCCTGTTTTTCAGCCTGATGCCCGAAAAGCCGTTGCAGGGGGCCGTCGAGACCCCACCTGTGATGGAGTAATAGGCCGGTTGGCCTCATGCCCCAGCGGCATGAAAGCATCTCAGAAATGTGAAAACCGGGACCGGCCTCCGCGTCTTTCGGCCGCAAGGCGCATGCATTTGTTGCACTGCAAAAAAGCCGGCGAACGCCTATCTTCCGTAGCGAATCGGGAGGAAAGCATGGGGTCCGGCTATGGATTTCTTCATCGAACTTTTCTCGCGGCCGCAGGCGAAGAACGACCTTCGAAACCGCGCGGTCCTCGCCATCCTGAACGCAATGAGCGCCAAAGAGCGCCGCGAGATCAGGGTCCCGCCGCCGAACTTCCCGCGCAAGGGGCGTGAAAGCGTTGCCTGGTGAGCCGGGTTGCAAGCCTTCGGATAAGCCGGTGCAGGCCAGTGCTCAGAATTCCCGTGGCGGAACGAAGAGGCAGATGGTGCGGGTGTTGTTCCGGCCGGCGACGGAGCACCAGTGGTACTCCCCGTCCGGTGAATTCTTTATCCTGCTGTCGGTCATGGGAATGACCTCGCCCGTCGATTGGATCACATAGCCTTTCGGGCTCTCGCGGATGCTGCTTGCGTTCACCTCACGGCAATCCATGTCGTGGCAGCAGGCCCAGGGATACGTCCAGCCTGTAGGCGCCTGATGCGCGAACGCTTCGCCCGAACCCGCGCCGATAATGGCGAAAGCCACTCCGAGCAGCACGCATCCATAGCGAAACACCGATGTTTCGGATTCTGAATGGTCTCCGCGGCGCCGTCCCCCCAAGCAAATGCCGCAGACATTCTTGCCTGCGCTGAACATGCCGGTGGTCCTCAACGGAAAGTCGAGTTCAATAATGCTACAATTTTAGGGGTCCCGCATGCGTCGGCCAGCGGCAACGCGGATCAACAATGTTGACCGGCTGATACAGGACGTGCGCTGGGGCAAGCGGCGCAGAGACGACGCCAAGCCCCCGCCGTCACGGACCGCAAGGCCGTCGGGCGCGTTCAGGCGCCGAGCGCCTCGGCTACCCTCTCCAATGCTTCCGTCGCTTTGGTGCCGTCGGGACCGCCGGCCTGCGCCATGTCGGGCCGGCCGCCGCCGCCCTGCCCACCCAACGCGGCCGAAGCCTTGCGAACGAGATCGACAGCGGAGAATTTCGACGCCAAGTCGCCGGTGACGCCGACAACCACGCTCGCCTTGCCGTCTTCGCCGACGCCGACGAACGCCACTACGCCCGAGCCGAGCGATTTCTTGCCGTCATCGGCAAGCGACTTCAGGTCACGCGGGGAAACGCCCTCGACGACCTTGCCGAGGAATTTGGTTCCCGCGACCTCCTTGACCTCGCTGGCGGAACCCGACGACCCACCGCCAAGCGCCAGCTTCTTGCGCGCGTCGGCAAGTTCGCGCTCCAGCTTGCGCCGCTCTTCCAGGAGCGTCTCAAGGCGCGGGAGCGCTTCGGCCGGGCCGACCTTGAGGGCGGCTGCCATCGCCTTCACGCGCCGCTCCTGCTCGTCGAGATGATGTCGGGCGTCAACGCCGGTCAGCGCCTCGATGCGGCGGACGCCGGCCGCGACAGCACCTTCCGAGA